>NZ_JBQSVL010000024.1:0-39550 GCF_052376215.1 Psychrobacter sp. AOP7-B1-24 | reverse complement strand
GTTCAACAGACCTTAGATAAAGTCATTTTACGCACTTTTATTTGTTATTATCTTGTATAATTATTACTCGACAATTTTTCTAAATGAATATAACAGCCATAGTCATATTTATATCGTTTACATTTTACGATGTAGCTGTTCTCGAGTATGTAATCATATGTATAAACGACAGTCCGTTGCACTCATTGTAACATTGATAGTTGTCACACTTTTAGTATTAATGATCAGTGATGATGAAACTGGCAACCCCGCTGCCACCACCAACGACAGCTATTCTGCTGACAATACAGTAAACGGTACTCATATTCTGACAGATGGTTGTAGGGACTCAAAAAAAACTAAACGGCACTTATTGGAGGAGGCCATCTCGGAGTTGTTTGATGGTGACTTTAGTGAAGCTGGTAAAAAACTGGCTTTTTTAAATATGTTTAGTTTAAATGCATGTGATGGATACTCAGAGGTGCCTAAAGTGACTCCAAACATAGTTGACAATATTGAGATTGAAAGAGATAGTGATATCCTCCTTGAAACAGTCATTCTGCCGCCTATCGAAACAGGTGCTGCAGATGATAATATCATCACGTTTGATAATCACTTACACAATTTCCCTTTAGCCTTTACTACGTGGAACGATACTTATCAGCTCAATCATGATATTCCTCATCGGGGATATCAAGTTTTTTATATGCATGCAGACAATCCATCGAAGGTAATAGAAAGAGGTCGCGTCACAGGAGTGGCAAAAAAATATAGTTGGAGTGACTTTAAAAATATACCATCAGAAAAATTCATGGCATATTGGGTAGGCTCGTTAAGCGTACCTGAATCGGGTTTTTATCAAGTTTTAATTAGTAAAAGTCATTCTGAGGCACGGGTGCTTATTGATAAACATATCATCATTGAGGACAATAAAGGCAGTGATGAGATGCAAAAAGTATATATACCAGCTGGTAATCATATTGTCGAAGTTGAGTACCGCAATGGTTGGCATACAACAGATGTGGCAATGGACATCAGTCCTATGGAGAATATTAAACAACCTGAAGACCCAAATCAAATTTTATCCACCATCAAGCAGCGATACCCAGATGTTGTGGCATTATACGCTGGTGTTTATGAGGCGGATAATCAAGCTGTCGTGCTAGATATACCTGCTATCTCTAAACCAGTAGTATTGTACTTAAGCTCTTATGAGGCCATTAAATGGCAAATAAACAATACGCGTAATACCAACATAGTAGGGGCTGTTTACGTAAGTTCTCATAAAGGGTCGCAAGTCCAAGGTCTCACACAACAAAGCACTATCATAAACGCCGATATAAAGAATTTTGGTTATAAGAACAATGTAGTATGTCACTGCAATCATGATGGCTATCAATGTAATGTGAAAGCTGCTCATGTAGCGGGTGATATCAGCACAGGTAACCCATACCAAAAATATGGTATTGATATCATCCAGTTTGTAGGCAGTTATTCTACTGATTATTTCACTTTTCAACCCTATAGTGGTGAATGTGCTACTCTAAGTTCTATGACAACCAAAAAATAATAGGATACGTTATGAGTCAGGACAATAATAAATATGTACCGCCTAAGATTTGGAAACAAGATAAAGAAAGTGGTGGTAAATTTGCCAGTATTAATAGCCCGGTAGCTGGCGCGCGTCATAATAAAGAACTACCTGTGGGCGCTGCACCATTACAGTTATATTCGTTAAATACACCAAATGGCGTCAAAGTAAACATACTATTAGAAGAGTTGGCTGAGCTTGGTGTTAAAGCGGCTGAGTATGACGCTTATAAGATTGATATCTCTCAGGGTGATCAGTTCGGTTCTGGTTTTGTAGCCATAAATCCTAACTCAAAAATTCCCGCTTTGGTTGATCGCTCTAACAGTGAACCTATTGCTTTGTTTGAGTCTGGTGCCATCTTAATGTATTTAGCAGAAAAGTTTGGCCGATTTATACCGTTGCCACTTGGCAAAGCACGGGCAGACTGTCTATCTTGGGTGATGTGGCAGATGGGTAGCGCGCCCTTCTTAGGTGGTGGCTTTGGACATTTTTATGCATATGCACCTGAACCACTTGAGTATCCAATCAATCGCTATACGATGGAAACCAAGCGTCAGTTAGATGTACTCGATACGCACTTAAAAGATAATAAATACATGTGCGGTAATGACGAGGCTGATTATAATATTGCGGATATGCTTATTTGGTCTTGGTATGGTCAGCTAGTGCTCGGTAAGCTCTATAATGCTGCAGAATTTTTACAAGTAGATAGCTACATCCATGTAAAGCGTTGGGCAAATATGGTTGCTGAGCGTCCTGCCGTTAAACGTGCCGTAGACTTATCATTAAAACCTATCGAATAAATAAGTTGAGTAATAGTATTTGTCTATAGAAAGGCGTGTTTGATCCTTCAGCTATGACACACCGCTTTACCCGTTTGCAAGGCGAGAGTTGTGCTTGAGTGGAGGGCAGTACTACATTTGAATGTTTAACAGAACCTAGCCTCATTAAATCGATATGAATATTAGGGTTGCTCTGTACTTATATATGTTTACATTAATGTAATCATAGAGTTTTTTATTTACATAATAGTACATTATTATGATGGACAGAAACATTAATACGCTAATATAGCAGGGACTATCTTATTATTAGTAGCTGTTTATATGACATCTATTAATGAGTAACGATTATCAAGAGTGATAACTAAAAGTGGGGAAAGCAAGCAATGAAAACAGATAGTATTCGCCGCAACGTTCACCATATTTAGATAAAAGTCGTTCAGAATTATCGAGATATAAATACTTATCAGTTATTACGATTCAACGGCAGGATTCATTTAAGATATAATGTTAAAAAAATAAAAAAGACACACTCATGATAAAAAACAAAATACGATTATCACTGTTTACGGCTGTCAGTACCGCTTTAGTTAGTACAGCAAGTATGGCAAATACAGGTGTTGAGCTGACCAGTCAAGATTGGCAAGTTGTTTGTGATAATACTCGAACGTGCCGATTGGCAGGCTATCAAGCAGAAAATAATAGCGAATTTCCTATATCTATATTACTCACACGCCGCGCAGGAGCGAATGCGAAGGTGGACGGTAAAGTGAAAATTGGTGGTGCGAAAGATAGCTCCTCTAAAGCCTTGATGCAATTGGGCAATCGTCATCGTATATCATTGTTTATCAATGATAAAGATTATGGTGAAACCAAACCGTTTTCGACTACAGCAGGCAGTGCTGAGCTTACTGAAGCACAAGTGACAGCATTATTAGAGGCACTAACCAAATCCAGTGATATTGAGCTAGTACTGCGTAACTCACGTTGGCATCTGTCTGACAAAGGCGCCAGTGCCGTTATGCTTAAAGCAGATGAAGCCCAAGGACGAGTGGGAACATCAAGTGCCTTTATTAGCCGTACTGATGTAGTTAAATCTAACAGTAATATATTATCACCAAAATCTGCCCCAGTTTTACGCTTTGTCACGCCTAAGCCAAATGCAGTAGCAGGTAATAAGAAAAAGTTTGTGATGAAGTCCTCGCAACTCGCAGCATTGATGAAAGAAACCATGAAAGATGCTGACAGTGACTGTCCAAGCTTGTCAGATAAGTCACCATGGCGAGTTAATCGTCTAAATGGTTCACAATTAATAGCTCAGCATGATTGTTGGACGAGTGCTTACAACAAAGGCTCAGGTGTTTGGGTCATCAACGATAGTAAACCTTATAACCCCAAATTAGTGACCACTGATGCCACTAGTTATGACAAAGGTAAGATAAGCGCTGTACAAAAAGGTCGAGGTATTGGTGACTGCGTAACCAAAATCGACTGGATATGGACAGGAAAGGCATTTGAAAAAAGTCATGAAGGTAGCACTGGGCTTTGTCGTATGATTGAAGCGGGTGGTGCGTGGCAATTGCCCACTTATATTACAGACGTCAAAACAGCACAATGAACCAGAAGTTTAAGATAGCCAAGGTTATTTTTATCGTTATCAAAAATAAAGGTACAGATGTAATTTTATTGTGATATACTACGTCGCCACGTTAGCAATGACTGGCGTGAATTATGAGATTGATAACATCGCCTGCGATTTTGGGTCTAGGATGACCATAAGTAATTGTTGCCGATGATTTTGTGTACTTAAATAACATTTAATAGCACTGCTAGTTATTTTTGACTCATATCTTATCTACTGTTCCATAGCTATGGATTAGATTGGTTGTTATTAGCGTTTATTTGCTTTGGATAAAGCAGTAATAATATGCCTATATCAGACAAGGATAAGACACTCGGCACTACCACCAAAATACGTCAGACAGCACGAACGCATTTATTATAGAAACGACAGTTTTATTGGCTGAGTTTCTGACTACCGACACAATTATGTGGCTCGGTAGCTCTTTAATAAAAGCGGCGTGGTGAACGGTTATCAGTGGTATGCATCAAGTTTGCTGAATGTACAGCAGCTTATACTTACCAAGGATTACTATGACTGACATCTTATCTACAATCGCCGCTGAAAACGGCATCATCGAAAGCACTGACACTCCAAACACTGATAATAACACTCAAGCAGCAACGACTGACGCTGTTGAAGAAAAAATTACTTTTGCTGAACTAAATATTGCCAAGCCGATTCTTACCGCGCTTGATCGCAGTGGCTATACCAACCCAACACCAATTCAAGAACAAGCGATTCCTTTTGCTCTAGCAGGTCGTGACTTGTTATTGTCAGCGCAAACGGGTAGTGGTAAAACGGCAGCATTCGTTATTCCAGTACTTGATCGTCTAAGCCGTGCTACTAGCTTTGACAAACTAACCAAAGCACTTATCCTAACACCAACGCGTGAACTTGCTCAGCAAGTACATGACAGCGTTCGTACATATTCTAAAGATATGCGTGGCCTGTTCTGTGTACCACTAGTTGGCGGCGCACCATACAATGGTCAGATTACTGCTTTAAGAAAGGGTGTACAAGTAATCGTAGCAACACCTGGTCGTCTATTGGATCATATCAAGGCTGGTCGTGTTGATTTATCAAATCTTGAAGTACTAGTACTTGATGAAGCCGACCGTATGCTAGACATGGGTTTTGCAGATGATATCAGTGATATCTTGAGCGCAGCACCGACTGATCGTCAAACCATCATGTGTTCTGCAACTTGGGATGGTCCAGTAGGTAAAATCGCTGCTAGCTTCACTAAAAACCCTGAGCGTGTATCAATCAAAGTTGAATCAGCGCACATCGAAGAAAAAGTATACTACTGTGATGATTTCGATCATAAAAACAGATTGCTTGACAAAATCGTTTGCCAAAAAGAAATGGATCAAATCATTATTTTTGCTGCAACCAAGCGTAGTACTGAAAAGCTAGCAAAACAGCTACAAGAAGCTGGTCATAAAGCAAGCTTCCTACATGGCGACTTGCCACAGAGCAAGCGTAACCGTATTGTTCAAGACCTGCGTAATGGCAAGTGTAAAATTCTAGTGGCGACTGATGTTGCTGCACGTGGTTTAGACGTGCCAGCTATCTCGCACGTCATCAATTATGACCTTCCACGTCAGACTGAAGACTATGTCCACCGTATCGGTCGTTGTGGCCGTGCTGGTCGTACTGGTGTTGCTATCAGCCTATGTAGCATGGATGATCGTCCACAACTAGCAGCTATCAACCGTTACTTAGATCGTAAGATGGAAGTATGTGTCATCGAAGGTATGGAAGCTAAGAAAACTTACGTACCAAGCGAAAACAAAGGTCGCGGTCGTGGCCGTGGTCGTGGTCGCTCTAACGGCGGCGGTGGTCGTGGTCGTTCAAGTGGTGGTTATGCTGGTCGCTCTAACGGCGGTGGTAATGCTCAAGGCCGTGGTCGTTCAAGCGACAGCGCTTCAACGGGTCAACGTGCTAGCAATGACAGCGGTTATAAAGGTAAGCCAAATGAGCGCTCAGGTGGCAAACCTTATCAAGGTAAACGTACTGGTGGTCCTAGCCGTAGTGATGGCAATGGTGTTCCACGCGGTGAACGTGCTGCATCTGGTCGTGGTCGTCCAAGCGGCAGCCAAGGTCGCCCAGCAGGTCGCTCTGACAGCCGTGGTCAAGGTCGTTCAAACGGTGGCAACCGTGGTAACAATTCGTAATAACGCTATCATTAACGGTTAATGAATGGTTGAATAAGACCGATTAATTTAATCGCATGACATCATATAATGCGGCATCAAAAAGCCAGATACTTGTTATCTGGCTTTTGTGTTTCTAATGATTCGATATTTACCATTGCGTGACTTTTTTGGCTTGTCTATACTGACAAGTTTTTATCTTCTGCATTGGAGCCATTGGATGCTAGACCTCTCTCATTTAGCAATTGATAGTTTGCCATTGGCCTTTGGCATTATTATGGCCATTATTGGGTTGGTGTTTTATACCCAAGGGTTGCCTGGTAAATTCTGGCAGCGGTTTTATGCCGTACTACCAGGTATTGTTTTATGCTGCTTTATACCCGCGACGCTTAATAGTCTAGGTGTATTCGCTGATGGTATTGGCTCGCAAATTTATGGCTTTACGGCGACTTATCTGTTGCCTGCCAGTTTGCTGCTAATGACATTGTCAATGGATGTGCCAAAAATACTGGGCTTAGGGTGGAAAGCCATAGCCATGTTCTTCGCTGCTAGTATCGCTATTATTATTAGCGGTCCTATCAGTTTGGGCGTAGCTAAATGGATATCGCCTGATATGTTTACTGATGATACCTTATGGCGTGGGTTTTCGGCAGTGGCAGGCAGTTGGATTGGCGGGGCAGCCAACCAAGCGGCAATGAAGGAGTTGTTTGGGGTCAGCGACGACTTATTCGGTATGATGATTTTGGTGGATGCGACCAACGCTTCCCTCTGGTTATTAGCAATATTGGTGATGGCAAAACATAGCGACAAGATAGACCGATTCTTAAAAGCAGATACCAGTAGTATCGATAGAGTCATTAAAGCCGTTGAGAGCTATGATCGTGATCATGCGCGTCCAGCCACCTTAAATGACTTGATGGTAATGTTTGGTTTATGCTTCGCGATGGTCGGGGTAGCGCACTTCGTTGGCGGACAGATTGCAGCATTTTTTGCGCCATACAAATGGGCAGTACAGTATAGTTTTGCCAGCTCATTTTTTTGGATGGTAGTGATTATTACCTTAATAGGCGTTGTCTTTTCTTTTACTAAGATTCGTCGGCTTGATCATGTGGGTGCCTCAAAAATTGGTACGGTATTTATTTTCATATTAATTGCTGCCATTGGTATGCAAATTAATTTGGCTGGTATTGTCTCACAATGGCGATTACTACTCATCGGTCTGCTATGGATGAGTATTCATGTTGTGATTATCTTTGTTGTTGCTAGAATGATACGAGCGCCGTTTTTCTTTTTGGCAGTTGGGTCTAATGCCAATACTGGCGGCGCATCTTCTGCACCAATTGTGGCAACGGCTTTCCACCCATCGCTGGCTCCTGTCGGTGTGTTCTTGGGTATTTTAGGCTATGCGGTTGGGACGTTTGGCGGTTATATTAGCACCCAGTTAATGAGGTTGGTGGTGACTTAAAAATAAGATTTTAAGTGACACGATATAACCAATGAACCCGCTACGAATATATCATAGCGGGTTCATTGGTTTTACTGTCTTCAACGCTAGGACTTATTAGCCAAACACTTTTAAACGTCCATCTACAGGCTTAAACGCCTTGTCACCTGCAGGCTGCTCGATCGCACCAAATACCATCTGTGCAACCAATTCCCAGTCCTTATCCACACTCCAAGCATCGGCAACTTTGCTATCAATGATAGGATTGTAATGCTGTAAGTTTGCACCGATATCTAAACTAGACAATGCCATCCAGACTATATACTGATGCATGGCACTGGTATGTTCAGACCACACTGGGAATTTGTCAGAATATAACGGTGCCGCTTCTTGCAAACCTTTAACCACTGCATGATCTTCAAAAAACAATATCGTGCCTGCACCCGCTTTAAAGCTATCAATTTTTTGCTTAGTTGACACAAACTTCTCATCGTCATTAACGATATCACGTAAGGTATCTTCCGTCATTTGCCACAGCTTTTGATGCTCATCGCCAAATAACACGATAATGCGCGTTGACTGTGAGTTAAACGCTGACGGCGTATGCAAAATAGCATGTTCAACCAATTTCACTACCTCATCATTCGATACTGGTAATTGATTGCTTAGCGCGTAAATTGAGCGGCGTTTTTCTGCTAATTGTTGGAAGTCTTGTAAATTTGACATGATTTTCTCCAGTAGTTTTTATGAATTAAAATTAAATATTGATGCATTGGAATAGATAGTCATTAGCTTCTGAAACTAGGGTATCGTACTCAAAGCTTGGTTCTAAATGAGCATAGAAAAGTATTAAGCAGTTATCGGTACTTCCATGAGCAGCACCTTGGCATCTTCTTCGATATCTACTGTGAACTGCTGAGCATCCCGAATACCGAGAGCATCTCTAGTCGCTAACGCCTGACCATCTACAGTAATTTTCCCACTAATAACAAAGAGATAAACACCATTATTAGCATTTTTTAGCTGATAAGACGCGGTCACGCCTTTATCAAAGTCACCCATACTAAACCATGCATTTTGATGAATCCAGACACCTGCATCGTCAGCGTTTGGCGACAGCACTTGATTGAACACATTCGGCTGCATGATATCACTCATACGCATTTGCTGATAACGAGGAGTGACATTCATCTTATTAGGGAGCACCCATATTTGTAAGAATGTCACCGCCTCATCGATACTACCGTTCATCTCACTGTGAGTGATACCCGTACCAGCTGACATGACTTGTATTTCGCCCGTTTCAATAACACCTTCATTACCGATGTTATCGCCATGACCGAGCTTACCTGATAATGGAATCGTAATGATTTCCATATCACGATGTGAGTGCTTACCAAAACCTTGACCACCAATAACAAAGTCATCGTTAATGACACGTAGCACGCCAAAGCCCATACGTTCTGGATTATAATAATTGGCAAAGCTAAAGGTATGGTTGCTTTTTAGCCAGCCATGATTGGCATTGCCACGAGAGTCTGCTGCATGATAGATAGCTTTCATCATTTATCCTTAGTTAGGAACTTAGCTATTAACTTAGTTATTAAGAAGTCAAATAACGATAAATATTGATTGGGTTAACTGGTTTAAGTTATGGATATATTATAATTGTTGTCTAACTACAGATAAACATTGATAATTGCAAATATCAGTTCTCATTTAAAGAACAATAAAAGAGGCGTTAAAATGGGTCAATTAGAAGACATGGCAATGTTTGTACGCATTGTCGAAGCTGGCAGCATCACCAAAGCTGCAGAGCAACTAAATATCGCCAAGTCAGCTGTTAGCCGTCGCCTCAAGGAATTAGAGACACGTTTGGGCAGTCAGTTAATCAGCCGAACCACACGTCAATCGAACTTAACGCAGGCAGGTGAACAATATTACCAAAGAGTGAGTAATATACTGAATGAGGTTGATGCGCTGAATGAAGCGTCCAGTGGTACACCGACACGTATCGAGGGCACATTGAAGATGACCGCACCGTTATCGTTTGGTTTGCTTCATTTAAAGGATGTTATTGATGAATACGCCAATCAACACCCCAATCTGAATTTTGAATTGAATTTTTCTGATCGGCATACGGATTTAGTCGAAGAAGGGTTTGAATTGGCCATTCGCATTGGAGAGATGCAAGACTCTAGCTATCAAGCCAAACGCCTAGCGTTAATTCGTCATACCCTATGTGCCAGTCCTGAATATCTAGATAAAATGGGCACGCCAAAAACGGTAGAGGATTTAGCCAATCATGAGTGCTTGCAATACAGCTTGAGTAAATCTAATACGATGGAATTGACAGATAAACAAGGTAAAAGACATCAGGTGGAGGTTAGCTCAAAAATAAAAATCAATAACGGTGATTTTATGCGTGAGATGGCAGTGAAAGGTCATGGCATTACCTTTTTGCCAAACTTTATCACTTACCAAACCGTAGCCAGTGGTGAGCTAGTACCCATTTTGCAGCAATATCAGCTGCCCATACTAACTGCCTATGCCGTCTATCCAAAGAATAGGTTCTTGTCTCAGCGGTGCCGCTATTTTATTGATTTTATCGCTGAGCGTTTCGGTGATAATCCTTATTGGGATGAGATTTAGCGTTTGTAGAAAGATTTTGCTTTATATCAAAATGCAGCTAAGTAAATTAATGCCGAGGCTTAATCTAGGGCGTGTCCTCAATTCAAACGAGTGTCCTCTAAATGGGCTAAAAATAGCTAAATTTTGCCAAACATCGTCAAATAGTTGGTCAATATCTCGATATTATCTGCACTATTTTTCTCGTTTGACGGAAATTTATCTCATTTTTATCACCATTTTTAAAATGAGGACACGCCCTAGTCTAGGTGTAATTTAATACTTGGGTGAAAGCGTCGATCAAGACTATACGCAAACAATCAAATGGTTTGAAAGTGCAGCCTATCAAAATGAAGTTAATGCTCAGTTCAACCTTGCAGTACTTTACGAATATGGTGAAGGTGTGCGTTAAGATGTGACTATTGCTAAAGAGTGGTTCAATAAGTCTTATGAGAATAGCAATAAAGAGAGCTGTGAAAGCTATCAAATGTTGAACTGAATATAGCTGAGGTAGTTGGGAGTTGCCTATTTTTCTAGAATATGGTTTTTCACAAAGATAATTTCATTCATCTCTATCCTTCTCAATTGTTTATTGAAATAGACAGAGATAAATGATTGAATGCAATGGCGTCGAAATAATAACTAAAAACACGCTCTAAAAAAGTTATAACGCACTGTTATACACTCACAGTTTTTAGATTTTTAAGACGCTCAACTCTTGATAAGTACTCATGCCCCAATTCAGGCTCTGCTGAGGCAATCCAAGCGGCATATCCTGATAACGTATCCAAAGTTTCATCAGCCCGCAATTTGCCACCTGACTCTAAGTTATGAATCGCTGCTCGCAACATGCGTTTAATTTGGCGGGAGACCCTTGGGACACCGTCGCCATTCACCACCATGCCAGTAACGTTGTGCTGATTGCCTTTACGAATCACACGCGTTTTATCATTGTTTAATACAAAACCTTCTTCGCGTAATATCTTATGCACTGATCCTAATAGTTGCCCGATCAGTTTATTCTGCTGCGTATCTGCTTGTTTTTTTGTGGTACCAGTTTTAGCTTTTAATTTAGTTTTGGTGTCTACAACCGCGGGCATACTAAAGGTCAAATCATCTGCATAGCGACTATAACGCAGGCCTATTTTGTCAGCCAGTCCTGTTAAACGACGATCCAAATTTAAGCAGACGATGTTCGTTAACGCAGGGCTAGTAGGCGCGCCTTGTGGTAAGGCTCTGTCTCCTAGCGCCACGTAATAAGTTTTGCCATTTTGCTGCACCATTTGACGGGGCGATTCGGTACAGAGTAATGACAATAAGGTAGAAATTTGCTCTGGATAGCCGGCATGACGGAACACACCTTTGACACGGCGCCAGCTGACACTAGGAAAAAAGTCTTTAACATCCAACTTGATAAGTAACTCGCTGTTGCTATGTACTGCTGCGTTAGTCACGATAGATTTGCCACGTACAAAGCCATGAGCGGCACCATGCGTTGTTAAGTTATTCAAAATATTGTGCAAAATCCAACGTTGTACAAACTTCAAACGCGGTATCGGCGACCATATTTGACGCGCTGTCCCATTGCGTTTGGCAATAGTAAAATGTGAGTAAGACAGATTGGTGGCGACATCTCTTTGATAGCACAGTCCCTTTAATTGCGGGATGGTAAGGTTCACAGCTTCTGCGAGCTCATTGTGTTTATGCAGTAGAGGCAGTTTGTTTTCAATCAGACGATTGGCAGCGTCTTTGACATCCCATTTATCAGTACTGGTATCATCTGACCAATATACATGACGACCAAGATAAACCATGTGATGTGCTTTATATGCTTGCCAAGCAGCCTTTTTGAGACTTTTTCCTTCAGCAGCTTCCTTTTTTAAGGCTTTTTTATAGCGCTCACGTTCTTTTGGACTCATGTTATCGACAGGTTTGCGATCAACCATAAAGCCTTGATTGACCAGTTGCTGTTGCACATATTGGTAACGTCCACCTGCCTGCTCAATGTCTTGCCATAGCTGTTGCCACTGACGCTCAAAAGGAGTGGGTGTTGGCTCAGGACTGATGTAATCATTATTGTTTACTATTTGAGTGGTCATACATTACATCCCTTGGTTTTCGATAAAGCCTTTGGCTTCAAATCTGGCAATATGTTGTAAAAAAGCGGATTTGGCTTGAGCAGGTTGATTAAACGCCAGTTGTTGGCGCGTATCTTTGCCACCTATTGTTTGTTCGATGGTGATTTTTTTATGAGCAATAGTGATGTAAACATAAGCGATAGAACTCTCTTGCGCTGCTGACTCCTGCGCCTTACCGTTTTCATTCATATGTTGATGAGCAGCTGGTTGAGCTAGGGCAGTCAAATCAAGCGTCGCTGCAGAAGGTAATGCCATAAGCGAGCTATTAGCTGCCTTTATTTGTGCACTTTCTTGTACGTTTGCTTGAGTGTTCTTAGGCTTATTAAGACGCTTGCTTGGCACACGTTTACTCAAGATTCGAGTATCATGCCAGCTATCATTGCTTGTGTTATTAGGGTCGTACTGGTTGTATTTAAGGCGCAGCGCGATAAGATGCGCACACACACCATGAGTAAGACGATGTTGCAAGTACTGCGGGCAGCTACATTCTGCTTTGGTCACCAGTCCTTCGTCGCCTAATTGCAGCTGGCTGTGATAAGTGCGCCTGTCTTCTTCGACATGAATGTCTGCACGGATAGTAATACCTTTTACAGCGACGGTCTCAACTGTAAATTTCTGCACAGCATCTGCACGGTCAATCAAATCAAAAGCCTGCTTTTCTGCTTCGTTGTGATAAGCGAACTGTGCCATTTCAAGCGGCGCTTGGGTCAATGGCCTGTAATGATATAGCTGCGTCGCCATCTCATAGCGAATCAATCCTTGCTGCGTACCTGATAGTAACCATTGCTGCACTTGTGAGTGAGAAACAGGCAAAGATTTCAATGAAGCATTTGCTGACAGCGACTTTACCAAGCCTTCTAGAGTATCAGGGGTGCTCGCCAGTGTTTTAATTAATACAGACAAGCTATTACTGTCATCGTTACTATCGTTATGGCTGTTTGAAAGATTTTCTTCACTAGCCGCTAATATATTGTGCAATGGGCGCTTGGGTAGCAACAAATCAAAGTTCAATGACTGAGACCAGTTAGCTTGGCTAAAGCCTGTCATGGCAAAGGTAAAATGAAATCCTTTGCCTTTTAGCGTCCAATAGCTTGGCATACCTTGACCCAGTAGCGATACCGAAACGCTGTCAGTATGTGGTAATAGACGTTTCAGTAAACTAAGGCGCCTGCGACCCCACAAGCGAATCAGTTTTGCTTGTTGCCCTTGATAGGGTTTTTGCTGTTGGCTGACTTGACTGGTAACAGTGATGTCAAAAGGCTCTAGTATAATCACTGGCAGCTGTTGAGGTCTAAGCTCAATCAATAATCCGCGATGCTTGCCTTTGATATCAGCATGCATGCGCAGTTCAAACAATACGTTATACAATGCGATTGGATCAAGATGAATAGTATCTTGTGGTAATTGGCCTGCAGACTGTACTTGTAACAGCGCTCTGATCCAGCTTTTGGGTACATTGATACGTTTTTCTATGATCTGCTCTTTTACACTAGGATTAGCTACATCGCTATCAGTATCTGCTGCATCCGTTTCTGGTATGGTTTCAAGTAGCTGTAAGCCGACCGCTTCATGACCAATGTCTAATATCGTTTGTTGATGGTCGCGTATTTTTTCAATACCGTTAAATAAGGCCGCACTGTAATCAATGCTTGTGGTACCAAGGGTCGGTTTGGTACTTTGCTCAAAAATCTCATTGGTCAATGTCAATTGGGCATAGCAGCCTTCATCACGACTAAATACCTCAAAGCTAACGCCTTGCTCGTGCACCTGAATAATCGGGTCCAAAATACAAAAGGCGAGTGGGTCGTTATCGAACAGCCACGTGAAATAATCACGCTGTGCGGCAAATAGGTTTTTATTGCTGCTAGCACGGCGCATCTGCATAAATACCGTATATGCTGAGCGGTCTTTTGGCACATAACGGTAGTCACTACTCACCACATCAAACAGCGCTAGCAAACTGTCACGAAAAACAAGAGGAGATTTGACCTTACCGTGGAAGTTAACGTCAGATCGATTCAGCTGAGCAAATAGTGCTACATGTTGAGTGTGCTCGCTCATTTGCACATAGGTTTGACTGATTTGGCTGATTTGACTGGGTGCGGCGTAGTCTAGCTGCATCATCAGGCCGTCAGTGTTTGCTACTACTTCTGACTCTGTTTCTGACGCTTGGTCCAATTGGTTATCTATAGTCATTGACTGTCTCCTTCACCCTGGTTGCTTTTTTGACTGCTGTCCTGACTATTTTTTGTTACTTGGGTTGAGCTAGGTTGCGACTCTGTATTGCTAGATGATGGACGCTTTTGCTGTGCTCGGATCATGGCACGCTGCCAGCGACGCATTACTTTATAAGCAAGCTTTTGAATATCTGCATTTTCATGCGTCATGAGTGTCGTCAGCCACTGCTCGATATTTGGATCATGTAGTTGTCCAAGCGCCTCGATGGCACGGATACGAACGGTAATCTCCATGTTGTCATTACTTGCACAATGATAAAGTGCATCGGCATTCTTTGCTCTGATCCACTGTAGTAGCTGCTGATTGATTGTCATCTCGGTAGACGAGCTCTTATGTTTTGGCGCATTGTTTTTCAGCGCATTCTTTACCACAGTTATTATGGATTTTTGGGTAGATATACCGCTTTGTTCAATACGAGCAAGCAACGTTTCTAGCAAGGTTTGATTGTCATAAGTGAGCTGCGATTGAGTTGCTGTCGATACAGCGCTCAACGTCGCTACGATACCTGACAGCATCTTATCTTCAGCGACAGGTCTGGCCAGTAACGCTAGCAGTGCTTGCTGCCACCAATCACTGACGGTAGTAGACAGTAATGGAATAGAGGTGGTAGTCAATGGTTGACGCGCATCATTGAGCCAATCAAGCATTGCTGATATCTGCTTAACTGCAACTTTATCGACAGCTCCTTTGGCAGTTTTGATGGCCACATGACGCATGATCAGCCAAATCAGTTGTTTGATGGTGCTACTCACTTGTTCAACCATCTCGATCCACTGATTGTTGCTGATAGTAGTCGGACTGCGGTTGATGGTATCGATCAGCGTATGCCATTGCTCACTGGCGGTTTCAAAACGCTGCTGCAATGTCGCAACCATTGCTTTGTTTAGATAGCTGGTTGGATACTGAGTCAGATAGCACAGTCCAATATGCTGTGTCAGTGTGTTGCTGCTGGTAATCAACGCGGTAAGCTGTGATGCTGGCATATCTTGCTTGGCCATAATGGCATTTTGCAGTGCCATCAGGGTATCGGCTGGCAAGTGCGCACCATGCTGCGTGATGAATGTTGCCAGCTCATCGATGCTGCTATTATCAATAATACGCTTTAGGCTCAAACGCTCAGTTGCTTCTACAAAGTCATCATTATGGCTTTGGATGGCTGCCCAATCATAAGGATAAATCTGCGCTGCAAGACTGCCCCAAGTTTTTTGCGCCGCAGTGTAAGCCACCATGAGCACATCACGATCTAGGTTGCTTGTCTTTAAGATATCTAACATTAATGCTTTATTGGCATCGCTATCATTCATCTGTAGTAGCCATACCGCATGTCTTTGTGGACGGAAGAATATGGCTTTATCAAGATGAATGCGTATATAGTGGCGTATCTGTTCCCAAGCAGGCGCTGTGTTGAGCCAGCGCAGCCCATTTAACCAATGGACAATGGCAGGATTGGTGAAATGGATTGCGGGGTCTGACAAGTTTGATTTTAATAGCTCAAAAATATGCGGACTATGCTCAAAGTCACCACCTTGTGCAAGGCGACCCAAGGCTTCACTGGCCACGTCTTGTAAGTAGTGCTCATCGTCTTCGGCCAGTTTGATTAACTTATCATAGGCTTTGTATAAGGTATGAACCTGTAAGTTTTTATCAGCATTGTTCACAGGCGCGCTGTCATTAGCCGCGTTATCATTAGGCGAGTTAGCACTTTGATTTTGGTTTTGATGGTCACTGCTGCCTAGTAGCTCGCCAATAGCCAACACACTACAGCTGCGGAACTCTGCATCAGGGTTATAATCGATCGTGGCCATCAAGATATTGACCCCATCAGCATGACCGCATTTAGCCAGCCCTTCAGCCGCGGCAAATTGCACATCGGCGTCTTTATTGCGTAGGGCGTTTTGTAATGAAGCAATGCTGCCGTGCCGTCTTTTGGCTCGATATGCCAGTGCTTCAACCAACTTAAAGATATGGTTGGCTGGCATTTGCTCGTAGGCGAGCGCTAAAGCAGTATCAATGCGTGAGGATAAATCACTATCGTCCGACTTCACCCATGCAAGTGATGGCAATAGCTGCGTGGCAAGCTCATAGTCATTATGATTCATAAGGGTAATAAACAGCGACAGGAGCACTTGTGGGTCTCTTGGATGCTGACGTTGTAACCAACGCGTGTCTTCACGCTCCTCCAAATAATCTTCAATTTTTTGATCGTAACCGCTGATTTTTAAGAGAGTAGTAAATAAGTATTTACGCTCTTCTTTATTTTTTTCTGGCGTGTGCTCAAACAAATTTTCTAAACGCTGCAGTAAGGGTTCAACCAGATTTTTGTTACGCAGGTCAGCAATATCCCAATAAATAATCTGTTTAGGTTTTTTGTTGTGAGGGTCATCAAGTAAGGCGAATAATCGAAAGTGCGCCGCATTGGCAACCTGTTCAGCAGTGGTGATATCAAAGTCGCTGTCTACGCTGTCAAAACTGCTCTCTAAACGTTCTCCTAAAGTATTCTTATTATTGATGTGTTGGTACGATATGAGTGCATCAGACAGTAGCTTCGAGCTACGATATTTTTCTCCACTAGTCCGAGCATCTTCAGCAAAATCAAATAAGTTATCAAATAGCGTACTGTCTGCAAACAGCACGTCATAAAACTCGACCAGTTGCTCCAGTGCTTGATACTTAGCACTCCAGTCATCACTCTTGATGGCCTGCAGCAAAAATGTCAGCTTGTCTTGACGCTGCATGGACGGCGATTGACTGTTTGCAAAGGGCGTGACGATGACTTGTTTCCACTCAACAACGATTTGAGGCAGCAGCGACTGACAATAGGTTTGTAGCCCAAGCAAGCTGGCTGGTAGATGACCTAAGCGACTTTTAAGCAGATGATAAGTCTCTTCTGCTAAGGTTTGATTATTGGTTTTTAATAAATCAATGAGTTGCTGGTTAGCATTACTGTTGACGGTACTTGTATCTGATTTTTCACGCTGTTGCTGTACAGCATCGTTCTCTGTGATATCTAATAATAAACCCAAGCCGCGTTTTACCATATCACGGTAGGGGGTGCTCATGGCATAGTCGGCCAGCTTTTTGGCAGGCATGTTCAGCTTATACAAGCACTCCCATGCCAACTCACGAGTGTCAAAACTACTGTGGTTTAGTAGTGGCAACAACACACGACTGGTACTGTCTTGCCAGCCTTCATTATTATCAGTATCTAACTCCGGTGATTGAGTGGCCAGCCACATCAATCCTCGTATGGCTTGGTTTACGGTGCTGCTATTAGCATAATAATCATCGCCTGCGCGTATGACGCCAATCCAAGCACCAAAAGCAAGAGACTGATATGGATAATGCACCTCAGAGCTGTCTGTTTGCACAGCGCCTGTGTCTGCTACCTCATTAACGGTGATTGCAACAGGATAAGCACTTAACAATGCCTGCAGACCACGCTGCAAGTTTTGTAATGTCTCAAAAACATCGTCTTCGTCGTCATAATACTCATAGGCGAGTAATTCAGATAAGTGGCAAATAATACTCATAGTTTGCGCACGTACCAATGGCTGCTGATGTTGACTGAGGCGGGCGAGCTGTTGTAATTTTTCGGTACTGACAGTTGTTAGGATACTTGCTCGGATATCCGCTTTGTTTGCTGTGTTTGGCACAGCATCTGCCATCATCGTGATGACTTCAGAGTGAGCAGATAAAATACTACCCAATTGATGTGATAAGTAATCACTCAAATACTGCCATGCTGACGATAGTGCTTGCTGGTAGTTGGTATCTGCTGTGGGTGATGAGTAACGAGCAAGTATATTGGCATAGACTACTGCCGTGTCATTATCCGCAAAACTTAGTGCTTCTATCAGTCGATTAGGTTTAGCAGTGTGAGCAGCAGTCGTTTCAGAAGCTTGCAAGCTATCTTGCCAACCAGCTTGTAAGTCAGTGAATATCAATAGCAGTCTGACTGCTACTGCATAAGACTCTGACTCAAATAAGGGCTGTAATTGCCGTGCATGTGTAATACCTAAACCATGCTGTGCTTGTAGCCAATGCATAGGCGTCATCGGTGCAACTAGGTTGCTGATATTGTCTGTGCCATTTCTCTTATGAGTGAGAAAATGCTGCCCGCGAGCATCACCTAAAATAGCCAAACCCAAACTGGCTGATTGACTGATAATGTCGCGCTCATCTTTTTGCCATTTAACCAGCAAATCAATGTCCTTGAGCGAGGCTATTTTTGTCATATTTGGTGCTAGAGAATCAAAATTGGCATCAGGATGATGTAGATATTTAGCATACCACTCTAGCGCACCACACTTTGATGGGTATGCCAGTTTGGACAAACCAACTAATGCTTTGCTTACATGACTGTGCCACTGAGTATATTTGTCACTTTTTTTACCTTGAGAAGGCATTGGCAACTCTAGGTAGTGCTTAAAGACTCGGTATGCTTGGCCATCACTTCGCTGTGCCTGTTCTTCGTCAGCATATAGGCGTGATTGACTGGCAAGTAGTTGCGCGACTGTCAGTTGGATATCAGGATAAGGGCTGTTTAGAGCTGCGGTAATCAACTCCTCATGATGGTTGTCTTCTTCATCGACACTGCTATTATCTAAGTTATTGTCCTCTAAGCTACTGTCATTAGCTAAAATGTTAGGCTGTAAATCTGTCAGAGCCAAAGCAACCGTTAATGCTTGCTTACGCAGCTTAACACTGTCATCAGCCAACATAGCCACGAGCGCTGGCATCAGTTGGGTCAACTGAGCAGTATTCGCCCTTGCTTGTACTGTGGTGAGGGCTTTATGCTTGGTATCAGCATAAGGGCTGGCAAGCGCGTTTAGCATCACATCAGCAAACCCTAGGTGCTTGCTCTGTTTCAATGCAATCTCAAACGCTTGCTGACGAATGGCGGCAAACGTATCTGCAAAAAACAAAGTCAAGACAGCTTGATTGGTCTTTTGACTATTAGTTTCTTCAGTGTTATTCGTTTTATGTTTCGATGTCATTGCTAGCAACAGTTGTTGCCATTCTTCTATCGCCACTTGATGTACATCTTCAAACAGGCTTTGCTGCAATAGCTCGATGATGTCAACGATAGCGCTGTCAGAAGTGTTTTTAGAAACATTTTTAGAAACTTTATCAGATGACTGCTTAAATTGGCGGTTTAATAGAACTTTAACCACTTCTAACCGAATACTAGTAAAAGGGTTGTTTAATGCTTGGAGCAGTATGTCTGTCATCTCTGACGACATCTGAGTGCTTTTGTCACTGCTATTATCACTACTTTTTGAGCTCTCTGGTGTGACGTGCTTTAAAAACAGTGCCAATGATTGCTCGTGAATATCTTGATGTTTAGACGCAAAACCTGTGGCCGCCCAAGACAATACATTGTCTGCCAACTTACCATAAGCTTGCATGGCGACTTGACGTACGCCAGCGTCCTTATCATCCAGTAATGTCGGTAGGACTGCTTTGGCGTCATCTATATCTAAATGACCGAGTGCCTTTGCGACACCAGCACGAATGATGGCGCTATCCTCATGGCTCATCAGACTAATTAGAGTGCCAAATGCTCGTTTTTCTTGTAGGCAAGCCAGTGCATAGGCTGCCCGAAAGCTAATATCTTCGTGACTATTGCTTAAGCTTTGTAATAAAGGCTCTAACGTATCATTGCTGAGCTTTACGGCCTCAGTAGCAGATTTTTTAGACTTTGCTGGCTTAGTCTTCTTGCTCTTAGATTCCTGAGTGCTCTCTGACTGCGAGATAAAATCTTGCGTGGATAAGGTTAAACGGATGGCCTCATCGGATTCTGATGGTTTGGTATTCTTCTCATTTGCCGCGGTACTATCAGCATTGTCTAGCAGTGTACCTCGCAATAAGCGGAAGTCATCAAAATCCGTCAGGGTGCGTAATGTTTGTGTGTCACCTTGCTGTTTTAGTGCCTCTATCAATTTAGGCTGAGACAGTAATGAGACGTAAAATGCCGTTTGCCTAATTTCTGTATCACGATGATTTTGTAGTAGCATCAGCTGACGCGATACTTCAAGATGGTTGAGCATATTGCGTTGATACAAGCGGATAAGTCCTGCTTGAACAATGTCTGACTGATTGCACTCTAATGCCATCAAGTCTGCTTGAGGACTGTCATCTGGCAACAGTGTCTCAAGAGACGCCAATGCTTGTTTGCGGATATTGGCAAAACTGTGCGACAGCGCATCTCGCAAAATAGGTAAGATTCGTCGCTGGCTTGTGGCATCTTGCATGGCCACTTTTAGATACCCTTGCAACGCAGAAGCTATCACCTCTTCGTAGTAACGGTTTTTAAACGCCTCTTCTAAGTATCTAAGCGGACGGGCGGTAGAGTCGGCTCGGTCTGCCAATGCATGAAATGCCGCAAGACGTAATTTTGCACTGTGTGCTGAGCTTAGCTGCTGCTCTAAAACGTGTGCCGTCTTATCAAGACTCGTCGTAGCGACCCACTGTACCAATTGCAATGCTTGGTTGGCTGTGAGTGTGTCGCTATCATCAAGTAATTTTTTGACCAGATCTAACGTTTGATTGTCTGCTTGTACCTGTAGCAGTGCCAATCCTTCTTTAAACGCAACATCGCTATTGTTTGAAGTATCAGAGAGTAGCTGTTTAATTCTGTGGTAGCCGTCTTTTATGACATAAGTGACTGGCAGTAGCTTGCTATTTGATGCATTGCTCTGAGTGATGTCTATTGGTATAAAACGTAAGCTTTGGTCAAGACCTACTACTATGATGGCAGGCTTGTCAGCATAGCTTGCGACGGTAATCTGCTGCGGCTTAACCAAATCCTCTTTACAACTGTTTGGCTGACCTTTATCAAATGCCCATGATTTGACGATTTTGTCATCTGCGGTAGTAAACAGTCGAGTGTCTGACACACAAAGCGATTTGATCATTTCGCTGTGCTGGCTTGACTTGGCTCTATCAACAGGATGTAGGTCGCCTTGAACATGAGTACGGTACAAGTATTTATCCGCACCCGCTGAGAAGAAATACTGACCGACTGGCTCAAAACAAAGCGCCGTTACTTTACCTTGATGGAGCTGTTTGCGGCTGCTCAAGCTAAGTTTTTCTTCGTCTGAGGCCCATTGATAGCTACTAACATCTCCCGATTGATCTGCCACAACTAGCCATGATCCGTCGTTTGACGTTGTTAGTGCTGTCAATACAGAGTCTTTATTTGATGTTGCTATAGCAGATACATAAGGCTCAATGATGGCAGTACTACTAGTCTTACTGTTTTGATAAGGCCATACCACGATGTGTTTCGGATATAAAATAGCCAAGGCGCCTTGTAGTGGTGCCATTGCGACGGCACGGCCTATCTCACTATCACTATTTTTAGATGTATCAAGTATGGATCTGGCACTGGTCTTTTTAACTTTTTTTGCTTGCCAGTCCGTTTGGTAAAGATGACCATCATCACCTATCATAACAATAGTGCTGTCATCTGTTTGGCTAATGGCTTGCATCGCACAAGGTAATGCAGTCGTCGATAAGCTAAATTGCTCACCTTGTTGATCGAGGATATACAAAACAGGCGCCGATGTTTGGGTTTGCTGCTGGCGAGTAATAAAAAGACTGCGCCCATCCTGTTTGGTTGTTTTTTGAGTTGCCGCTTGGGTGCTATTGGCTTTACTGACTAAGCCAATAATTTGACCCCAATAGGGGAGTGTTATTGTTTTCATGGTGTTATCTCAGTTGAGGTGACGTCATATTTTTTTGAGTATCTTTTTTTGGATATAAAAGCTTACTAGTATTTACTACCTGTATCTATTATCTGTCCGCCAAAGCCGTTAAGCAGAAGCAGCTGTCTGTAGATTGTTGGACAGCTCGGGATAGCGATGCAACAACCGTGTGACGGCAACCAGACACGCATGACGCTCCATCTTGCCTGCTGAGTGCGTAAAGGTGAATAGTGTCGGCATAATGAGCGCCGCAAAGGTACTATCAGCCAATGCCACATCACGAAAAGTCTCAATCAATGCCAGTTTGGCACGACTCGCAGATATAGGTTTTAGCGTAATATTGCTATCTGTATCAGCTGTCTCATTGCTTTTATCTGAATAGCGTTGTTGATTATTGTTGGCATTAGCATTGGGTTCTTGCGAACCGCCCAAACGACCAGGCGGTAGCTCAAATAGCCCGCGGCGTAGCAGCATTAATAACTGATCGACTTCTGCAGGCAAGTTCTCTGCTGTTTTTACTGGCTGATCTTCTATGACTGGTTGAGTGTTGCTGTCTTTATCTTGTACGACATCTTTATCGCTACTGGTTGGTTGCCAGTTTGGAGACACGTGACGCGACTTGTAGTGTTTCCATAGCATGGTCACGGCAGCATAACGTACTTCACGGTCTGTGCTTTGCGTCAGTTGGTATAAAGACTGCACTTCTTGGAAGTGAGCGTGACGCTGTAGCAGCGTGATACCGATTTGGCGAGCGACTCGCGCTTTGCTTTCAATTAAAGCATTCAACATATCAGCATTCAGTTGTGTTGACTGGACGTGGTAACGGCGATTGGTAACGGAAGGTTCGTCTAAAAGCGCACGTTTCAACAGCTCAGTGACCTCAGTATAAGACGACTCAGCTATCGTGAGCCATAGAGCTGGCGTTGGTTGCCACGTCGCCATCTCATACTCGCTCAGTAATAAGCCAAAATCTCGCAGCTGGCTGTTACGCTGTTGTAATAAAGGAATGACGCGCTCAGCATCAAAGAACGAAGAAGGGATAACCGCATCAGGATCAACAGGTCTGTCTGTCAACGCCATACAAATATGTTCATGATGATGACTTAGGTAGCTGATCGCAAGCTCACTGATAGGCGCAGTAGCATCATCTGTTGCCATGTGCCACAAGGCATTGGCTCCTGCAAAAATATCATCTTCGGACACTTCTCGTGATTGACCACTTAGCATTTGTAAAAACGCTGTTTCAGAGATGATTTTCAGTGCCGCACCATCAGCGATCAAACCTTCAGCTTTCAGCTGTTTACTGCCTTTACGGCCATTACCATATAGCGGTGATCCATCATCTCCAATGACCAAATAATCTAGCTTGCCATTGACGGCGCTACTAATAGCACCATTAGCTGCTTTCACGACTTTTTCGGCCTCGCCACGTGTCATGCTTTGCATCTTACCCGTGAACAAATACCGCTGACCGGACAAATCTACTTCGGTAGCAACATCTGCATCACTACTCGAGCCTGTAGTGCTATCACTAGAAGCGCTGTCAGTAGAGCTATCTTCATTACTGTCATTATCGAGATATGCGACAAAATCAGCAGGCAGGAAACCTTTGTTAATACGCTCAATTGCAAATTCACGATAGAGTGCTTGCTCACTATGTGCTAGCGTCATAAGCCAGTCGAAACCTAGATCTATCGGCGCAAAACGGCGTACATCAGACAGCCAATCTCGCGCATTTTCTGCTAAGTATTCATCAAAGTCTAATTGCTTTTGCCAATTCTTGATAGGTTCAGAAGTAGAGGATAAACCTTGATTATCAGTACTACTTATAAGATTGATAATACTGGTGGACTTTAATTTTTCAATATATTCAGATACTTGCCAATCAGGCTCATAAGCAAGCGCATGCCAGTAGCTCATATCCATCGCTGCGGCTGATAGCACATCTTCATCAATCCAGTCGATAACAGTAGACTGTGACAATGGATGTAATAACAGCACCTGCCATACTGAAGCATTTATTTGACTCAAATCCAAACGCCTAAGCTGATCTAACGCAAAGTGCATGCAGTAACTGTCATCATGAGCAGAGAAATCGTATGCTGCTGATATATCTAGTTGCTGGGCGACGCGAATAAAGTATTCAGCTCCTAATTCTTTGGCACTATAGAGCTCAGGCAATTTTTTTATGGCAAACTTAACACTGTACCGTCTGCTGCTAGTCAACCGTTCAAAAAACCACTCAGGAGTTAAGTCGCGTCTCGTAAAGTGTTTGCTGAGTTGTTTGCTAGCAGTTTGATGGTGATGCTCTGTGTCTAATAGCTGCCCCCAACCATTGACACCAATATCTGAAATAGGGTCACGACTTAAGATACTGTTGATTGCAAAGGTTCTAACAGGCTCATAATCTGACATTGCCAGTAGCATCAGCTCAGTGAGTGATAAGTCTTGGGCATAGCTTTTGGCATAGCCAATCGCGTATTGATAGGCAGCAGGATAGTGTGAATGAAGTAGTTGTAGTACGACTTGATGTAAGCCCAATGTCTGGAACTTAGACTTTTCAAAATTAGGTGAGTTTTCTAGTAACCAAACAATCATCTCATCACGCGCTTTACTATGCGCCTTACCAGCCGATAGATATTGCAGCGTGTCACTACTTACATCACGTAACTGGGTTTTAAAGTCATGCTTTAGACTATCGGTGGCAAACTGTCTGATCGCCTCATTTTTTGCGATAGCCAATAGTTGAATAAGTGGTTCAGGATCTCGTTGCCACGCCTCAGAAAACGCACGACCTTTTGCGTCAAATAGCTTGCGAGGGGAGCGATTGCTAAATCGATTGACGCCATAATCAAGGCTATTGTGGAAGCAAATGTGATTGAGCACCCAGCTGCTCGTTTGCTCAGGACTGCCTGCTGTCATGGTTTCGTCATAGCTGGCGAGTACACAGATAGCAGCATCAATATAGCCAATAGGCATTTGCTGCCCCAGTTGGCGCAAATAACGCCATGCTCTAAGGCTCATATAGGTCTTGGTGGCGAAGCTAACGTTGGCGTTGGGCGTCTGATCAAACCGTTGTAAATCAATCTTGGCGGCTATTTGTCCAAAAATCTCATAATCTTGAGAAAATTCAGCCTGCTTGTAAATGCGCTTTAAACCTTTCCACACACCGTAGTTAACTGGTAGCTCACTGATAGCTTGTTTTAAAATGGCTCTAGAGTACGCGCTACCATCTTCCCACAGCGCAGTCAGTATTAAATGGATTTTGTAACGGTCAGGTAAGGGGTAGATGCCTTCGTCTGCTTCGAGTTTGGCAATCATCGCCACACGCTCTGCAAACTGTATTTCGGGGTTTTGCTCCCGAAACTGATGACTTAGAATCTTGTCCAAAAAGCGATCAAACGTCAATTCGCTTTCGGGGATGGGTATCTCGGGAATCGCATCAGCTTGAGTTGCCAATGTACATAATTTATCGACCAAACTTGGATCTTGGGCTTGCCAAGCTTGCTGAATTTGTGAAAATGACAGACTCATAGAAACTTGCCTTAATTTTTATTTTGTCAGTGCTCGTAATTTTGTAGCACTATAAAAGCGCGTTTCAAAGAAAATATCAAGGACTGTTGTCAGTAAACATATGGGCTGCGACATATAATGTCGCGCTTGAGTTTTTTTGAAATTATACATTGACAATAATAACTATTATGAGGCAAACTTAACGGGTTGTGAGATTTAGCGTTTCACCGTTTACGGTGAGGGGCGACGTTGCGTCGTCCACGAGTCAAGCCATTACATTTTACCCAAGGAAGACTGTTTCAGTCCTGCTAATACCTAGAAAAAGGCCCTAGTGTCATTAGCTCGCTGGCGCAATCACGCAATCGTGATTGAGCTAATGCACTAGGGCCTTTTTCTAGGTGCAGTCCAGTGAGTCTTCCATGTACCAGGTCATGAGGTAGATTACACAACAATTGAGTGTGACATTATTATGCTGGCATTCAAGGTCTTTAAAACAAAACCGGCGTAGGGCTGTTTATTCAGCGCTACGCCGGTTTTTTATTGTCTGCTTAACGTCTTGCCTCCCTAACAACTCGCTAAAGTTCAATTTGAATCTCATCACAGTCTACTTTGTAGATAATTCTAGTATTACCATAAAGATAAGACAAATATTCACTATCAATCGATGAGTCGCTACTAGCCACATATCCATCTCTGATATGTGCTATCACCAATACATCGTCTGCTCTTCTGATCGCTATGTCAACGTGTTCCATGCTTATAGGAAAAAATGTCGACATCTCACTGCGATCAAGCAATGTAAGTGGCTCAGACTCGTCCCAAACATAATGAGCATTGGGCGGCTCTTTCATCTGCATAGACCAGCCATATGATGATTTATTGATTTTTATTTGTGCTGGCTGATCGGCATGAATACTATAACAACCAGTAAATATTTCTGTATCAGGTATTGCGCTGATCATCTTCTGTTCTGACGGGGTCGTTCTCATCTCGTCAGTCACTGTTTTAGCCGTGGTACAGCCAACTAGTAGTATGGCTGTAACTGACACTACGCTGAATATATGCATAAAAGCATTATTTTTTTGCATTAATATTTATCCTAATTTGAGGTTGTACCAGTATTTATTATGTTTGAGTAGCGTAGATGCTAATAGCATGTTAAATAATTCTATACGTATTGCGAATAAAAAACGAGTCAATACCTATTAAAGACAATAACTACAAGTTTAGTTTTGCCCTATCTTTTAGCTAAATTTAAATTTGATGATGTTCGGCGGTTGTTTATCCGACTTTTATGCTTGAAATGAGGACGCGCCTTAGTAAAAGCCCTCTGTTCTAGCAGAGGGCTTTTTAGTGTCGATTTAGTGCAAAAAATATAATTCTATACAGCGCTATTTATTCCAATAATTATCAGGGTATTCAGGCAGTTCTACCAATATATTGCGCAGCGACTTTGACCATTGACGACGAATTTCATTGAAATAATCGTCACTCTCATCGATACGGCGACCTTCAGGCCTCTCTAAGCTGTCACTGTTATAGATCACAAAGTCTATCGGCATACCCACTGACAGGTTTGAGTGAATGGTTGAGTCGAATGAAAGCATCAAAGCCCGTGCGGCATGCTGTATATCGGTGTCGTATGTGACCGAGCGATCCAGAATAGGCTTGCCGTACTTGCTTTCGCCTAGCTGAAAAAATGGTGTGTCTTTGGTAGCTCTAATACAGTTGCCTTCAGGGTAAATCATATACAGCTCATGCGGCTGGCCTTTTATTTGACCACCCAACATAAATGAGCTGGTAAACCGACTGCCATCATTATCATTGGCAACTTGTTTTGCATGATTCATCACGTTACGCATACATTCGCCCACCATTTGCGCAGCATCAAATAACGTCAGTGCGGTATTAAGATTACTTTCATAATGTTGATCAATATCATTTTGCAACTTGGTAAAAACGGCTTGTGATGTGGCTAGGCTGCCCGCGGTTTGTAGCACCATGACGCGTTCGCCTTCAATGCCATACTGATATAGCTTTCTAAAGGTTGATATGTGATCGACACCTGCATTGGTGCGCGTGTCGCTAGCGAAAACCATACCATCTTTTAGGCGAATGGCAGCACAGTAAGTCATAAAACATCCTTGTTATCGTTGATTTAATTTAAAAAAGTTACAGGGTAACCGAAGTTAACGCTGTAACTCTCTTATAGTGGATTGGCTATAGTAAGCGCAAAATGGAATCGCTCTATGATGATTGTTCTATGATAGTCGTTTGACTAGCACTTGGCTATAAAGGTTCTCATAGCCACCGCCCATACGCACACCGCGTACAGGCGCCGTATCTAAGTAGTCTCTACCAATGGCCACATAGACATGAGAGCTTGGTTGAAACAATTGGTTGGAGATATCAAAGGTATACCAGTAGCCGTCTAGCCACACCTCGGCCCACGCATGACTGGCCATATGGTTTTCGGTATCGTCATACAGGTAGCCTGACACATAGCGGGCTGGAATATGCTGATCACGGCAGCAACCCAAAAACACATGAGTGTGATCTTGGCATACGCCAGCGCTCGTTGCAAAAGACTCAGCAGCTGTCGTACCTACATGGGTCACATCTTTCACAAACGGCATTTTCATGATAAGTGCATTGGCCATCGCCTTGAGACTGTCATGGGTGGGGTTTTTTAGATAGGGCGCGGCAAAATCGCGCATCTCTTGTGAGCATTTGGTCAAAGGTGTTTGTACGGTAAACAGTAGGTAGGGGACATGAGCCATATCCTCTAAACGTTTGGTCTCTATATCGATTTCAACGATACCTGATGCTTGCATTTGCAAGTTATTATGCGCTTCATTACGGCTTAGCGTGAGCCAATCATTACCAAACCCATCTTTTTGATTGGTTGCCACTTTAGGGAGCATCACCTCCCATTTATGAATAATTTGATGCGGCATATGCATTGGAGTCATGCGTATATATTGTACACTGCGCTGTGCAAGCTCACCGTAATAATAGTTGGTTTGATGGCTGATTTGAAGTTTCATGATAGCTCCCTATTATTCTGTTTATTTCATATGTATAGTCAATCCCATATC
The DNA here is from genome assembly GCF_052376215.1 of Psychrobacter sp. AOP7-B1-24. NCBI lineage: Bacteria > Pseudomonadati > Pseudomonadota > Gammaproteobacteria > Moraxellales > Moraxellaceae > Psychrobacter > Psychrobacter sp. AOP7-B1-24. The sequence goes on along the minus strand of NZ_JBQSVL010000024.1, from coordinate 10,650 downwards.
AATTTTTGGCTAGACACCTTGACGCAAGATGATATTAAACTCTTTACTAATCAGCTCAAAATCACTAAATTTCTTCGATCGAATCATCTGATTGGCCAGACGTGTCAGCTCACGCCAGCGCGTGTTTTCCGGCAATTCATTAATCCAGTGCTTAAATTCGAGACTGACTTCTATTGAGTCCTCTTCTAATAGCACAGCCCGCTCAAGCTGCTCAAAATGACGACCTAATTGCCAAAAGCAAGTCACGGTCGGATGCTCTTGTTTCATAGCAGCATTACAGGCATGTAGCTGCAAGGTTGCAGCCCGATAAGTACCAGCACTTGATAGCCGCTTAATCAAGTTATATAACTCAGCGGTGTCTTTACCAATGACGCCTTTTGCTTCCTGTACATTGTCATCTATCGATTGAACGATGTTCGGTATGATGTTTCGTTCTAAATCAGACATCATCTGTGCTTTCATGGTTTTAGATGATTCGTTTATATCTGCATTAAAACCTAAGTGACTGATTAAATGCTTAAGCTGTGATTTTTTAAAATCATCTTTGACCAGTTTTTTCATGACATCATCATAGTAATACAGCCGCTCGCTATATCGACCTAGCCATATGAGATAACTGGCGGTGGAGAGTAGTAGTATCATCGGTGCATCGTCTAGCATCTCATAGCCTGCCTCTAGAGGCTGTACACGGTCATAATAGTTGGCGTGATCTGAGGTGTTGACGTCTGATGATAAAGGCGAGCATTTGCAGTTTGTTTTTTTGTTCGCAGACTTTAAATTACTGTCATCGACAACCCAAGTGTCTTTGATGCCACCACCTTGTGAGGAGTTAACGACCAATGAGCCTTCGACCATTGCCACTCGCGTTAGGCCGCCCGGTACGATATCGACCGTGCCATCGCCATGACTCAATATAAATGGTCGTAAGTCAATATGTCTCGGTGCAATACCATCACTGACTGCTGTTGGATTGGTAGATAGTGATATGGTCGGCTGGGCAATAAATCCTGCTGGATTTTCTAATAAGCGTACACGGTAGTCTTCAATTTCTTGTTTGGTCGAGGTTGGACCTATGAGCATACCGTAGCCACCAGAGCCTTGTGTTTCTTTGACCACCAAATCACCCAGATTGGCGAGTACGTATTCAAGCTCATCAGGTTTTCGGCATTGATAGGTTTCAATATTTGGCAGGATGGGTTTTTCACCCAAATAAAACTCAATCATATCTGGAACAAATGGATAGAGACTTTTGTCATCGGCGACGCCAGTTCCTGGTGCATTCACAATGACCACGTTACGAGAACGGTAAGCACTCATGAGTCCTGACACGCCCAAAATAGAATTGGAAGAAAATGCCAGTGGGTCAATATAAGGGTCGTCAATACGCCGATAAATCACATCGACCTGCACTTTACCGCGAATCCCCTGCATATAGACCTTACTGTCCTCGACGATTAAGTCGTAACCGTGTACTAGAGGGACATTCATCTCATGTGCCAAGAATGCATGCTCGTAATACGCACTGTTGAAGCGCCCTGGAGTTAAAATGACAATTTGTGGGTCGTATTTGCTGGTAGAGCTGGCTAGACAGGCTTTGAGACGTTTGGGGTAGTCACTAATGCCTAAGATGGGGGTGTCTTCAAATATATCCGACAATAACATCTCTGATATATTACGGCTCTCTAACATGTATGAGACGCCTGAGGGTGTGCGCAGATTGTCTTCTAATACACAGAATTTACCAGATTCGTCTCGGATTAAATCGATACCACTGATGTGTGAGTAGATAGGTTTGTCAAGCTCAATACCCATCATCCATGGTTCGTAGCAGCCGCTTGCATAGACATAAGCATCGGGAACAACACCTTCTTTCATAATGGCTTGGTCGTGATAGATGTCATGCAAAAAGGCATTGAGGGCAGTGATGCGCTGTTTACATCCAGCCTCTACTTGCTGCCATTCGCTAGCGGCGATGACACGCGGAATGATATCAAATGGAATCATTCGTTCAATATTTTTGGCATCACTATACACCGTAAATGTCACACCTTTACGGTAAAATATGTCAGCGGCTTGTTCGTTTAAATGGTTGAGGGAATCGAGGTTGATGTCATTTAGCCAATTACCAACAGATTTAGCAACAGGGCGATATTGACCTTTACTGTCTTGTAGTTCGTTAAATATTTTAGGTGGGTTTGGCGTTTCGGATGGTTGTTTTTGCAGTCGGTCTTTAACGGCTGCTTTGGTGGTAGCCGCGCTCTGTGTCTGACTTTGCGTTTTGCCTTGATTCTGCGATTGAGATGATTTTTTCTCCATAACGACCTCACATATTCTAGGTAACCTCTCCACTGTTATGGGTAGACCAGTCTGTACAATATACCCAAAAAACAGTCCGTGTCTGATTTAAACTATACAACGTATACTGAGTAACATACAACAAGCGTTAGACAATAGGTTTTAAATAAGTTTAACTAAATTGTAATAAATTTAATCAAACGTGAGCCAGTGCACTGATGACGTATTGATAAGCGTGTACTGAAGTAAGTAATAGGACGAGAGGGTAGACATGAAATTTTGTAAGCAAATGTTAGGGCTAGCAAGTATAGGGATTGCTACTATTGCTCTGAATGGTTGTGCTAATGAACCAACACAAGCGGCTTTGCCCACGGGAAGTACAGTGATCGCTTTGGGAGATTCTTTGACGTATGGTTATGGTGCCAGTCCTGAGACAGCTTATCCTGCTGCACTAGCCAGTATGACAAAATGGCGTGTTGTGAATGAAGGGGTTAACGGTGATACCTCTGCTGATGTACTGGCACGAACCGAGAAAGTTATTGGTCAAAATCCTGATTTGGTATTGCTCAGTGTCGGTGGTAATGATGTTTTGCAGCAGTTGCCTCCTAATATCACAACTGCCAATATCACAGCGACTATAAATCAGTTAAAATCGGCTGATATCCCCGTAGTGCTGATCGCACAACCTTATTTCAGTGCCAGTGCGCTGTTTGGCAAAGCCAGTGACAATCCTATTTATGAAGATATTTCTGAATCAGAAGGGGTGCCGCTATATGCCAATGGCTGGTCAAAAGTATTGTCTGACGATGCGTTGAAATCTGATAAAATCCATGCCAATACCGCAGGGTATCGACAATTTTCAGAAGGTCTGTATAACTATTTGCAAGAAGTAGGGATAACCAACTAAGTATTTGTTTTTATATGAATTATTGTCTTTATTAATATACTTCTAATTATTAGTATTTTCATAATCTTATGGACGTAGGATAGAAGTATATGTTTAGCTTTATAAAAGACTGGCGCGAGCAGCGTATATTGGATAATAGCGCGTTTACCCATGCCGATTGGATACAAGCTGCTAAGCGCATTGTAATACTTGATCGGTTACATGAAGACGAGCTGAAGCGACTGTTTGAGCTTGCAACGTTATTTTTGGCCGATAAGTCTATTACCGGTGCTCAGGGGTTTGAGGTGACTGATACCGTTAGACAATCGATTGCTTTGCAAGCCTGTTTGCCAATCTTAAACCTAAGCCTTGAGTGGTACGCTGGCTGGTCATCTATTATCATTTATCCCAGCTCATACAAAAGCGACACGACCGCGGTAGATGAGTTTGGTATCGTCCATCAGGGTAGTCAGCACCGTAGCGGAGAAGCTTGGCTACGTGGCCCTGTTATTTTGTCATGGAAAGATGCCAAACACTCAGGCGAGCGCGATGGACATAATGTTGTTATTCATGAGTTTGTGCATAAGCTCGACATGTTGAATGGTAGCGCGAATGGCTTTCCACCGTTACAACCTGATATGAGCCGCATTCAGTGGACTGAGGTCATGACACGAGATTTTGCAGACTTTCAAACGCATCGTAAATCAGGGCTTGATCGTTATGGCGCGACCAATCCGGCTGAGTTTTTTGCCGTATTGAGTGAAGTGTTTTTTGAGACACCGCAAAAGCTGATTGATGCGTATCCTGATATTTATGACATGATGGTCAAATTTTTTCGTCAGACGCCGCTATAGCCATACCACTATATTTGTATCTCTTTTATTTAGGAATAACTATATTAAAAATGAGGAAGTTGAGGTGATTGACGCGATAAATAACGACATGGCAACAGTAGAAATTTATGAAAGTGCTGATGGAAAGGCGCAAGTAGATGTACGTTTTGAGCAAGAGACGGTTTGGCTGTCACAAGCACAAATGACAGAGTTGTTTGGCCGTGATCAATCAGTGATTTCTCGCCATATTAATAACGCCATCAACGATGAAGAAATCGCTGAAAAAAGCAATATGCAAAAAATGCATATTGCAAATTCAGACCGTCCGGTGACTTTTTATGACTTAGATGTGGTTATATCGGTTGGTTATCGCATCAAATCGCCTCAAGGGGTGCAATTTAGGCGTTGGGCAACGCAGCGTTTGCGTGAGTATTTGGTACAAGGCTATACGCTCAATCAACAGCGCTTTGATAAAAACTCAAGCGAGCTACAACAAGCGTTAAATTTAATTAAAAAAACCGCGCAAAGCCCCGAGCTTAAAACCGACGAAGGGCGTGGATTGGTTGAAATTATAAGCCGTTATACGCAAACTTTTTTATGGCTACAGCGCTATGATGAAGGTTTACTAGATAGCCCTTCAGGACAAGCAGGCGGTATATTACCCAGTACGGCTGAGGCGATGGCAGCACTGACGAACTTGAAAGCGCAGCTGATAAATAGGGGTGAGGCAACTGAGTTATTTGCGAAACCTCGTGGTGATGGTTTAGATAGCGTATTGGGCAATTTGCAACAAACTGTTTTTGGTGAGCCTGCGTATCCGACTATTGAGAGTAAAGCGGCACATTTACTGTATTTCATGGTAAAAAACCACCCCTTTATCGATGGTAATAAACGCAGCGGCGCTTTTTTGTTCGTGGATTTTTTGCACCGTAATCATCGATTACTAAACGATAAAGGTGACATGGTCATCAATAATACAGGGCTTGCAGCATTAACCTTACTGGTTGCGGAATCTGACCCCAATCAAAAAGAGACCTTGATTAAATTGATTATGAATATGTTGTCATTAGAGGGCTAATACACAAGATTATTATTAAAAGCCTTATCGATAACCGTATCAAAAACCATGCAACCTGACATACAACATGAGCTGGTAAATATATACTTATATTTAAATATATGCTGTATTTACAAGCAGATAGAGCAGGCTGCCTGTTAAAAATCAGCTTATAAATTTGTTAGTTAATCGTTTTATATACTCTAAATCGTCCATTGGTCACTAATAATCGCTACGAGATAACGCTTTCCCTGATAGGTATCAAACACCAAACGCATCGCACGCCAATCCATACCACCATATTCTTCGCTACCATTAATATAAAACTCAACGAAATCAGAGTTTTGATATATTTTATTTAAGTTATCAATGCTGTTGCCCATAGCTTGGCTGTTATTAAGACTTATTGTGGGATTATCATCAAAAACGCTCGCATTGACCCAAGTGCGCAAATAGTCAGGTAATGGCGTGATAAGTAAGTCGCCAATGCCATCTTTTTCGCCCCAAGTGAAGCGAATATTGGACTCATGCAGATATTGGAGATATTGAGCTCGGCTAAAAACTTTATCTGATTCTGGGCGAATATACGCATACATCGAGAATCGAACGCCACGATTCGGATGAATGTCATTAGCGATACTGGCATAGTCGCCATTGGTCAGTGCTTGCTGAATGCGTAAGGATTGTTGTTTCAGTGTTTGCTGATTTATAACAGCCGTGTCGATGTCTGAATTGTTTTGATCTATGCTATTTTGATCCGTATTGTTTTGAGCGATGTTCTGCGGCGCGCTCATAATAGATTGAGACTGGCAGCCAGACAATAATAATGGCAATGCAAACATCATGCTCAGTGCTGAGGTCGTAGATAATTTCGTCATAAAAATATCCTTAGCGTAATATGAAATTTATAATAAGACTATGATTTATAGTAACAGTGCGAAGAAATAAATTCTCAAGAATAAGCTGGCCAATAAAGTTAACCAGCATACGTTTTGCGACTGAGTGATAGCCAATATTAATATCATTAGAAATTATGTGTTTAGTCAGTATTAAAAAGCGCTGTAAGAACCATGTAGAAACTTAAATCCCAATTAGTAAAACCCGTTGGTTTGTTTTCGCATAATATATATTATGTTAAACTAGAGCTACCTGATATTAACTTCATAAACCCATAACTAAACAGTAAGTCATTAATTAGTCTAGCTCCTGATTACTCAATCATAATATATTATCTACTTAAATAATCATTATGATCGTCATTAGCATAGTTACTATAGCCAATCCCACTTAAAAGTGTTATAAACTAATTATCAAACCCAATTGTTATTATAAAGACCATGACTTACTCGCTAGATTTTCGCAAACAAGTGCTAAAAAGCTTAGACGAGGGTATGACCTTTGCCGAGGCGGCTGAGTTCTATAATCTCAGCCCAACCACCATACAGAACTGGAAGCGGCGTGTTCATAGCAAAACAACCAGGCAAACCAAACCCTATAAAATACCAGATGACGTGCTACTTAATGATGTCAAAGAACATCCTGATGATTATCAGTATGAGCGAGCACGTCGTTTAAACTGTAGTAAAACAGGCATTTATCATGCCCTAAAGCGCCTAGGCATCAGTCAAAAAAAAGACCTTAGAGCATCCAAAGGCATGTCCGATAAAAAGAGCGATCTATCAAAGTAAGCTTGATACCTTTAAACAACAAGGCTATCCTATTATCTATATGGATGAGAGTGGCTTTGAAGCTGAAACCATTCGCTCTCATGGTTATGCACCGATTGGTAAGCCTTGTATCGATAGCTACAACTGGCAAGGTAAAAAGCGAACCAACGTTATTGGTGCTCTGTATGAAAAGATGCTGTTTGCGCTTGATTACCTTGAGACAAACATCAACAGCATCGTCTTCTATCACTGGTGCAAACACAAACTAATCCCAAGTCTTAAAACCAAATGCGTGATTGTGATGGATAATGCTCGATTTCACAAAAACAAACGCGTTCAAAAGCTACTCAACAGGCATGGTCATCGTATACTATGGCTGCCACCTTATAGCCCTGATTTGAACCCTATCGAGAAAAAATGGGCGCAGGTGAAGTTGCTACGCCAAGGCTGGATGGAAAACGACTTATCCAAATTGTTTTATGATGTTTGTCCTAACCATAACAATTTTATTTTGAACTGACTATAACTGATATGTCTTGAAGACTTAATGTCCAGAGTCTTAATTAGTCCTAGTTCGCTCGTAGTCTACGATTAACTTATTAAATCAATCTATCAATGACCTCTTATAGACACGTTGTAGGTACAGTAATTTTAATACTCATTTAAAGTTAGTCTGTTCAATGAACTTGTTCTACTCATCATTGCTAAGCTTACTACCTTAATAATGTACATAACCCCTTTGCATAATTTGTCATTCCTAATCATCACCTAATAATCAAATCACTCATCAATCGATTGTTGATAGCTTAGCCAACTTCCTCATTGATGCGAATGTGCTTGAACTGTGTTAGGTACAGAATTATTCGCCACCAAGTGACAATAAGATTAAAGTAAAAGCAATAACCCTTCTGAATGCCTATTACTCTATATCATTGATAAGAACGTATACAAGCTCTGACAATACTCCTCCTTGGCATCTCAGTAAGTCCAAGTCTAGATACACCTCATAGCTAACTACATTGTAATACGCTTTTATTTAGAGCCACCAAAAGGGTCTTCCTGATTAGTGAAACATTCATTGGTCTTTTCTAACATCTCTCGTTCTTCCTGAGATGTCTTAATCTAAAGCATTGAGTTGATACTTTCCAAATTTGCACAGAACAGTACTATCACCTTGATTAAGGTATTCTGTGCGAGTACAGGAGCACGGTTTTTCGTGCAAATATGTCGAAGGACTCTATTGCCAACAGCAAACAGCACTCTTACTTTTAATCTATATGAAGTTTATTCCTTCAAACGCCATATATATCAACAAAAAAATAGCTTACTCCTTCTTTCTCCACTATACTATAATTATCCCCAACCTTCACTTGGGGATAATTGTACCTAAAATACTTAATTTTAAAGGGTTTTATGTCTTAATAGATTAATAACTGTGTCCATTTCAGTGTCCAATAACTATCTATATTTTCCAAAAGATACTTTTTCAGAATTTATAAAGTATGTGCAAAGATTATTCTAAATCTCAGTATAGAGTGTAAGCATCCGACCATCCCATCTTTCCCTCACTTAAAAAATGCGAGATAGTGTCCACGATTAATAATCGTGGACACTAACATGACAACACAACCACCTAACAAACCCAAACGTAGAACTTACAGTGCTGAGTTTAAAGAACTTTTAGTACAAGAAGCTGAAGGTTCAGGGCGATCAATTGCCAGTATCGCTCGAGACCATGGCATCAACCAGAACCTTCTCCATAACTGGAAACGTCAGCATCACCGCAAAAAGACTCAAACTGGCATATTACCTGCTGCCATAAACAGTCCTGCTGATCCAAACCCCTGCTTTATTCCAATCCGCCTTGAACCTCAAGCAACTCATCTGTCCTCACCCTCCGTAATACAAAACATCAAGCTGCAAATCAGAGCCCCAGGACCTGGGTCCATAAGCCTCACTATTGCCCAAATAGACACCCAAAGTTTGATTGACCTACTACGAGGCCTACAATGATACCCATCAATCACATCTGGCTATCCACCGCGCCCATGGACATGCGATGTGGCAGCGGCAAACTACTGGCTCACATCATCACCCAGCACCAAGGCATCCGCCCTCACTGTGCCTACCTGTTTTACAACAAAACAGGCACACGGCTGAAAGTATTCATTCATGACGGACTTGGGGTTTGGCTTTGCAGCCGTCAGCTAGACGACAGCAAGTTTCATGGCTTAACCAAACCACTCACCCCCACTCAAATCGGCATCAGCATCAACCGTGAGCAATTTAATGCCTTAATCAGTGGACTGCCTTGGCGTAACATGGGCAAAGATAAATTAACCCCCATCCTATAAATACCCGATGACAGGCAAATAAAACTCTGGCAACATATCGCCATGACTGTTGCCACTCTATCCGACTTATCGAAAGACCCCATTTACGCCGAGCTCCTGGTGAAAATCAGTATGCTTGAACAGCGTAATGAGCACCTGCAACAACAGATTGTTCAAACAAACACACGTCACGATCAACTACAGCAGCTCGTCAATAAAACCTTTGAGGAAAACCACAAGCTGTATCTAAAAGTACTGGAACTCATCGAAAAACAAAAGCGGCTCATCCATCAACTGTATGGACAAAAGAGCGAAGGCTTAAGTGCCAAACAAACCCACTTAAATCAGGAAGCTGCGCAAGAAGATTTATCTGCACTAGAACAAATCCGAGATGACTACCGCAGCGACTTAACCCAAGATCAGCTTGCCAAGCTACCTGCTATCGATCCTATCCAGACAGAAATGCTCATCGGTGAGAGCGACCTTGAACCAAGCACACAGATCACTGACGGATCGCTACCCTCAGCCACTGATCAGCCTAAAAAAGCAAAGCGTGCTAAATACACGGTTATTCCTGACAACCTTGAGGTTAAAACTCTGGTTCATGAACCACTCACCACCGTTTGTGACTGCGGCTGTCAAATGAAGCGAATTGGGGAGGATAAACAGGACAAACTTGGACTCATCCCCAAGCAGTTTTATATTGAGCGACACCTCTATCCAAAATGGGTATGCCGTGAGTGTGACATCATTCATCAAGCGGCTGCACCCAAGCAAATCATTAACAAGAGCATCGCCACCCCTGAGCTGCTTGCTCACATTCTCATTAGTAAGTATGCAGACCATCAGCCTCTATATCGGCAGAATATTATCTATAAGCGAAGTGGGGTAAATATTCCCGATGCCACCATGGCAGACTGGGTGGGACGCTGTGGTGTTGCCATGGCACCTTTAGTGAATCGCTTGCATTCGCTGTTACTGTCTGAGCCTATCTTACATGTCGATGAAACACCGGTGTCTATCATGAAAAACCCTGTGAAAGCCGGCAGTAAATCATTAAAGAAAGGCTATGTTTGGGCGTATCTCACTCCACAGCACGGTGCATTAAAAGCGGTGGTGTATGACTTTGCCCAGAGCCGTCGTAATGAGCACCCTAAAGCCTTTTTAGACAAATGGCACGGTAAGCTGATTTGCGATGATTACAGTGGATATAAGTTTTTATTTCATCAAGGCGTGAGCGAAATCGGTTGTATGGCCCATGCACGGCGTAAGTTTCATGAATTGCACGTTACTGGACAAAGTGTTATTAGCATTGACGCATTAGCGTTATTCGGGCAGTTGTATGCGGTTGAACGTGAGATTGATGAGCGATTTGAAAAAAATACATCCCCAATGCCAAGAGATCCCCAGATAGTCCGGAAAATCAGGCAGGATAGTGAACCGCCCCGGGATTGTCGGAGACCTAATATTCTGAGAGAATACGACAATGAAAACACGACATTATACTCCTGAGATTAAAGAACGCGCCGTTCGTATGCTGATTGAAGCGTCGGGCGATTACCCCTCCACCTGGTCAGCG
>NZ_JBQSVL010000023.1:0-41833 GCF_052376215.1 Psychrobacter sp. AOP7-B1-24 | reverse complement strand
TTTTTAAACATTTAGATATTTATTATTTGATATACAGCGTATCCGAGACACGGCTCATCGTATTTTTGGGTTTGGTATCATTTTACGCTCGGCTCATGACTGATACGTATCACGCCTTGAACTCGGCAGCAGCAGGGCAAGATCTCATCTTCATCAATCATGGCGAGCGGCTCAAACGGGTAATCGATGGAGTGTGAGCTGGCGATGCACTTGACTCGGCAGCTGCCACAATAACCCTCGCGACATTGATAGTTGATATCATGCCCAGTACGCAATAGTCCATCGAGAAGACTTTCATCATCATGCAAATAGAACTTCTGCTTACTGGTCATCACCCATGTCATAATTCATCCTATTGGGATTGCGCTATCTTGTTGCTATTGAAAAGTAAAACACTATTCACATAAAAGGCTATTAAGGCGTAAAGTACTATTAAAACCTAAAACAGTTACAGCTCAAGGCCCTTATAATTTAAAGCCTTTACAACTCAAAGCTCTTATAATTCAAAGTCATCAAAATCGCTGTCTGACAAGTCGGAGTCAATCTGGCCGACTAAGTATGAGCTGATTTCTGTCTCTTGCGGCGCGACCTGTACGTTGTCAGATGATAGCCAAGTATTGATCCATGGAATTGGATTTGATTTGGAGTTCGGGAACGCGGCTGGCAAGCCAACGGCTTCCATGCGCAAATTGGTAATATATTCGATATATTGGCACAGAATGTCTTTGTTTAGACCGATCATTGAGCCATCTTGGAATAGATAACCTGCCCATTCTTTTTCTTGCTCAGCAGCCTTACGGAAGATTTCAATACTTTCTTCATAACACTCTGCGGCAATCTCGACCATCTCAGGATCGTCACGACCATTACGCATGAGATTAAGCATGTGCTGCGTACCAGTTAGATGCAGGGCTTCGTCACGAGCGATGAGTTTGATAATCTTGGCGTTACCTTCCATTAGCTTACGCTCAGCAAAGGCGAATGAGCAGGCAAATGATACATAAAAACGGATGGCTTCTAGGACGTTGACGGCAACGATACACAGATACATCTGTTTTTTCAGTGATTTTAGGTCGACGGTTATTTGCTCGCCATTGATATTGTGCGTGCCAGCACCGTACAAGCTATAGAGCTGCGAGTTGCGATATAGCTCATCATAGTATTGGGCAATATCAGAGGCACGCTCTAAAATGTGCTCGTTTTGCATGATGTCATCAAAGACAATGTTGGGATCGTTGACGATGTTACGAATGATATGGGTATAACTGCGTGAGTGAATGGTCTCAGAAAACGACCATGTCTCAATCCACGTCTCAAGCTCAGGAATAGACACCAGCGGCAGTAGCACCACGTTTGGACTACGACCTTGAATAGAGTCGAGTAGGGTTTGGTATTTGAGGTTGCTTAAAAATATGTGCTGCTCATGTGAGGACAGATTACTAAAATCGATACGGTCTTTTGATACATCAACTTCTTCTGGACGCCAAAAAAACGACAGCTGTTTTTCGATTAACTGTTCAAAGATAGGGTGCTTTTGTTGATCATAGCGTGCCACGTTGACGGGCTGACCAAAAAACATCGGTTCTTTTAGGGCATTGTTTGGCGTTTGAGAAAAAATTGAGTAGGTCATAAGACTGCCTTTATAATGGATACGGTGATAAATCTGTATGTAAAAATATTAGGTTATAGGGATGGGTAGTAGAGTGTTATACACTCTAGTTATAAGTTCTCTAGCGATATTTGTTCTGGTGTCTGTCCATTATTCATATACGCTTTGAATATCTCACTCAGCTCACTATCATCGAGGGCTTCTAATTCATCTAGCGCACTCTGGCGTAGGGTGTCTGCATCAGCGTCTTCTGCTGGATTTTTTATGCCTTTTTTGGCTCTCGACGCGGGTTTTTTTGCTGTTTTTGTTGTGCCTTTTTTGGCGACGGCTGCTTTTGGTGCTTCACTGATATCTAACTGCTGACGCACCGCTGCAATATCAACCTCGACTTGTACGATATGCGAGCCACCATCGTCTAGCTCTGAAAATACATTCGGGATAAACAAGCCACCGTCTTTGATGATTGCGGTATATTGCACATGACCTCCGTCGTTTTATTGTTTGTGTGACTGTTAGCTATATTAATTTATGACACACCCTAGTTTACAACGCTAAAAAGAGTCGCTTTAAAGTCCGCGCCTATGATTTTTTCATCGTTATGCTGCTGAGCCACAAGCCATGGCTAGGAGTTCTTTATCTACCACGCCTGCTGCAAAAAGCACTTTATAAGTTGCTAACATAATGTCAGTATCTGTCGAATTTTTATCAGCATCTAGCAAGGATTCAGCCACAGTCACCATGACGAAATCTTTTATTTCTGTCATATGTTTTGGTGGGTCTGGCTGATGATATTCAATCAGTTTATTCAGATAACGGATGGCTTTTGGTTCATCTTTAGGGACATATTCACCGATATAATATGACTGAAATAAAAACATTAAAGATTCTTCAGCACCCTCGGAAGAGATTAGTTCACCTGATTGAACAGCTTCCATCATTTCTTCATTACTAAGGCTTTCAACATGTTTTTCAATATCTTCGAACGATGGTAAATCTGCGATATCCGCATCCATTACGTAGGTATCAGTCAGCTGGCGAACCATCTCAATCTCTGCTACTTGTTCTTGATCCATCGTTATTGCTGCTTGACGAGTGATCAGTGGTTGCGCTAAAACTTTTTGGTCATCAGCGTAACACTTCTCAAACTCGCTACTATCGATATGGGCATAGCTATTAGTCATCAATAAAGGCGTTGATAATAATAGTGATGATATTAACGCAGAAGTTTTTAGGTTCTTCATATTACAATCCTTGTTGCTTGGCTTCTTTTATTATTTTCATAAAACCTTAAATTAAATACTCCATTTGATGCCTATCAGCGGATTTTCTTCAGCTTTTTGTTGCCAATACATCATCTTCTCATTATCTGCTTCAGTGCCTTTAGCGCTCAACTTTTTATAATACTTTGCTAGCCTATGAATGGCCAAACGACTGCCTTGGTTAGCCAGTGCTTCAATCTTAGGTAGCATGTTTTTGACACAATCAGCATCTGAGCTATCAAAGTCCTCATCGATCATCATCGCTTCTGTTTCGATTGACCCTGCTTTTATGAGTAAATTAAAAACCTGAGTCGGATCGTCATTTGTCCAAAGCGGATTGGCCTTGCTGATGCCGCCATCTAAGGACATCGCCACACCTAGTATCAGCTCGTCCACATACTCTGGACGGGTAGTTTTATAATACTCAACCAGCTTTTCTAAGTAAGTGATGGCTTGATAGTCATCTTTTGGCACGTATTCGCCTAAGTAGTAATAGCCAAATAGGCTTATCAATTCTTTTACAGCCTCGCTTTGCGATAAAATGTCACCCATTGATAGAGCGACTAGTATTTGGTCACTGTCTTCAAAATCGTAGTTAGCACCCGTCGGGCTGAAGCTACCAATATCAGCATTCATAAGGTATTCTTCAGCGAACTGACGCTTGAGCTGGATGTATTGGGCAGCTTCCTTATTTACGGTCACGGCAGCGTCACGTTTAATGACAGGATGGCTTAATGTCTCTCTATAATAGTAGCCACATTGGTCACGTGTATTGACTGCTACCTCTTTATTATTTGTCGTTTCAGCATAACTGCTAGTCGCTAACACTAGCGCTGATAGTAGTAATGAGATTTTAACGTTTTTCATAAACCATCCTTAGTGTTTTTAATATTTATTTGCTACGCTTTTTTCTTTATGTCTCGTTTTAACAAATAAGTATAACCTTTAGTCGTTACCCAGATTCCCAAAAAAGCAACCAGTGAAACGATGCCTATACTGACAAAAGCGGTGGGCAAGACTTTTGGGTGAAAGAGAGATATGAATAGCGCTTGTTTGTCTTCATCCAGATAAAAGAAGTAGATAAGGACTAAGGGCACCCAAGAAAAAGTAATAATGTTAAATATGCTTTTTCGAGCAAATACAAGCTGTTCATGTGCTGTCATCAATCGGTTTTGCTGCTTATAAAATAGGTGAGAGATCAATATCGATATACCGATAGAAATGATGCCTACCAACCCTCCTGATATACCAAATACATATAATACAGTGATGGTTGTCCAGAATAGGGCGCAAAGCATCAGTGAATATTGTTCTAAAGAAGGTTTCATTCTAGGCATAATATATTCTTGTATAAATGTCAGTGTTGGTTTGCTTAAGACATAGGGTGCATTCAACGTAACCCATAAAATAAACGATATTCGCTCTATGGTTGGCGCGTCGCCAGACTGTCATATACTTTGTTGTTTTCTCTTTTGCCGACTGCTAATACATAAACCACCACCACATCATCTTTGACGGTATATACCAGGCGATAACCTATGGTGCGTAATTTGATTTTATAAGTATTCGTGTGTCCAGAGAGTTTTGACGCAGGCACATGAGGGTTTGATAGTCGCTGCTGTAATTTTTTCTTAAACTGTTGCTGAATACTTGGCGCTATCTTTTTCCACTCTTTTAATGCTAACGGGTGAAACTCAAGGCTATAAGTCATCTAAATCGACCTTTATAGGTGTTTGCCCATCATTTGACCGTGCGCTCACGGTTTGGCTGAGTGCCATATCGTCCATTGCTTCCATCATGCGCTCAAACACGTCTGATGACACTAAGTAAGCCACGGGTTTGTTGTGGTTTAAAATAGCAACTGATTCACCATCTGACTGTTTAATCAGTGCAGAAGGATTGTTTTTTAGCTCTGAGATACTGGCTGTTTGTGTCGCAAATATTGGTTGCATAACGTATTCTCCGTTAAAATTAAGCTCTAAATATAGGGCTAATTTTAGCATGAAAATCCGGTCTTATTTGTTAATATCTTTATGTTTAATTTGTAGTGTGCGCCTCGCACACCTTTATACACAATTTCTATATCATCGGTGCACTGGGCGCATCCTACAACTTACTTTTGAGTAGGTTGGTGTCGAGGCACGAGACCCAACATAATATGTTTATATAATGAAAATTGTTGGGTTTCCTTCGTCAACCCAACCTACGCGCTCTTTTATATAATCAGAATCTTGACCATTGCAGCCACACTCTACACAAATACCATCTGTAAAATGATGGCTACAATTTGGATAACCATAAAGTTTGTGAGCGCAATTAGGGCATAAACTTGCAATCTTTGAGCTAAGTGTAAAATATGATGATTGACACTCATCACAGGTGCTATTTGCTCTATTCATGATTTGGCTGAAAGCTAAATGGTTTGATGTTGAAGGATCACACCTTAAAATTGATTTGACTTCATTGGGTGACGCAATGCAATTTCCACCAAAACTACAAAGCCTAATTAATTTATGATATTTTCTAAAATTAGCTTTATTGAACTTGAGATTTCAGGTAATCCAACTGCTACTGTTGTTACACTAGCAACAACATGAAGATATTCAAGTAATTTTCTACCTAAATCTTCCTCCTTTAAGAATTCTTTATATTCTGGATCTATAAAAGCATGTCCTACTGTTGCCTCTACTTGATGTAGTATTGGTTGTGCACCTGTAATAAAATAGTCGTCAATCAAAATAATTATTTTATGTAGCTGATTAACTATATAAGCTTTTAAACGTTTATCTACGTTGGTAGACTGTTTAAACTCATCAATTAAAGACAGTATCTTTTCACGTAAATTTTCTAGTTTTTCCTCATCTATTATTGAAGTTTGAGATTGAGATTCCAACAAACTAGATGCAAGTTTTAAATAGCTCAGTAGATGATTATCAATTTTATTTCTAAATGTGTCCCATCGTAGATCAAATCTTTGGTTTGTAAATGCAGTAAATAATTGCGATGAAATATGAGCTGTAGTCTCAGGATCAGCACTACCAACATTAGCTAAAGAATCCGATATCTCCTTAGGTAATTCAAGCATTTTACCCATTCTGGATAGTAACGACGCTTTATCATTATTAGCCTGAAGTAATTGCCCCCAAGCATTCATATTTGTTGTTTCAGATTTTATATTTTTAGCATTTTCTAATATTTTATACAGTCTATAAGCAGAATTATCTGATGGCATAGTAACCCTTAATTTTTAAAATAGTTTATAAGGTGTTGTCTTTTATAAGTATAGAAAATCATTTTTCGTCATAAACAGCAGGCTTAACCTAGCAGCCAAACCCGCCATCCGTCAGAAATTCTATTTAAAGAAGTTCTCTTGCAAACCTAAATCTTACACGCACCGCCAGCACAATCATCTTCCATATCCGCTTGGGCATCGTTTGCACCATCACGAGTGTTATGGTAGTACAACGTCTTCACACCCATCTTATAAGCGTTTAGCAAGTCTTTTAGCAATATCTTCATCGGTACACGGCCACCAGCATAACGAACAGGGTCGTAGTTGGTATTGGCAGAGATACTTTGATCGACGAACTTCTGCATGATAGCGACCAGCTTTAGGTAACCGTCATTGTTTGGCATTTGCCATAGTAGCTCGTACTGATCTTTTAGCTTGTCAATCTCAGGCACGACTTGCTTTAGGATACCGTCTTTTGACGCCTTAATAGATACCAGACCACGCGGTGGCTCGATACCGTTGGTCGCGTTGGCGATCTGACTAGAGGTCTCAGACGGCATCAATGCAGTTAGGGTAGAGTTGCGTAGACCGTGCTCGGTGATCTCGCCACGTAGCGTTTCCCAATCTAGATGTAGCGGCTCTTGGCAGATTTTGTCCAAGTCGGCTTTGTACGTATCAATCGGCAAGATACCTTGTGAGTAAGTCGTCTCATTGAACGCAGGGCACGCGCCTTGCTCTTTTGCCAATTTGTTTGAGGCTTTTAAGAGATAGAATTGCAATGCTTCAAACGTTTGATGGGTCAGACCAAGCGCGCTGTCGTCAGAATAGCGTGCGCCATTCTTAGCCAAGTAATACGCATAGTTAATCACGCCCACACCTAGCGTACGGCGACGCATGCTGCCGTTTTGAGCCGCTTTGACTGGATAGTCTTGATAGTCGAGCAGGGCATCAAGTGCACGGACGATTAGCTCAGCTGGCTCTTCGATGTCGCTGACGTTTTCGACTTTACCCAAGTTGACCGCTGATAGCGTACAAAGCGCGATTTCGCCTTCTTCGTCATTGATGTTATCAAGTGGCTTGGTCGGTAGGGCGATTTCCATACATAGATTTGACTGGCGAATCGGCGCAACCGTCGCGTCAAAGGGGCTATGTGTGTTGCAATGATCGACGTTTTGGATATAGATACGACCCGTACTGGCACGCTCTTGCATCATTAAGCTGAACAAATCTGCTGCTGGAATTTGACGGCTACGAATGCTTGGATCATTTTCGTACTTGGTGTATAGCTCTTCGAACTTGTCTTGATCTTCAAAGAACGCATCATACAAGCCAGGGGTATCACCTGGTGAGAATATCGAGATGTCTTGACCTTTGATTAAGCGAGTGTACATCGTTTTGTTTAACTGCACGCCGTAGTCCATGTGACGCACACGGTTGTCTTCGACACCGCGGTTGTTTTTCAATACTAAGAGCGACTCAACTTCTAAATGCCATAGCGGGTAGAATAGGGTCGCAGCACCACCACGTACGCCACCTTGTGAGCAGCATTTAACCGCAGTTTGGAATAGTTTATAGAATGGGATACAACCAGTATGCTGTGCTTCGCCGCCACGGATAGGGCTACCAAGGGCACGGATACGACCCGCGTTGATGCCGATACCAGCGCGCTGTGACACATAGCGTACGATGGCGCTGGTGGTCGCGTTGATAGAGTCTAGGCTGTCACCACATTCGATGAGTACGCACGAGCTGAACTGACGCGATGGGGTACGCACGCCTGCCATGATAGGCGTTGGCAGTGAGATTTTGAATTGTGAGGTTGCATCGTAAAAGCGTTTGACGAAATCAAGACGATCCGACTTGTCATACTGGCTAAACAAGCACATACCAACCAGCATATATAAGAACTGCGGGCTTTCAAACACGGTCTTATTAACACGGTCTTGCACGAGGTACTTACCAGCCATTTGCTCAACAGCAGCATAAGCGAGGTTCATATCGCGCCAGTGGTCGAGGTACTCTTCTAACTCGTCAAATTCCGCACGGCTATAGTCAGCTAGGATATGCTCATCATACTTGCCAGCATCCGTTAATGTCTTTACATGGTCATATAGATGCGGTGGGGTGAACTTGTTATAAGCAATCTTACGCAAATGGAAGATGGCCAAGCGTGCTGCTAGATACTGATAGTCAGGGGTGGTTTCAGAGATCAGGTCAGCGGCTGACTTGATGATGGTTTCGTGAATGTCACGAGTTTTGATGCCTTCATAAAACTGGATGTGCGACTTTAGCTCAACTTGTGATACTGACACATTATCCAAATCGTGAGCTGCCCACTCGATTACCTTATGAATTTTATCCAAATCAATAAGTTCTAATCGTCCGTCACGTTTGGTCACTTTGATTTTGTCAATATGTGTCATGCTGGCCTCTATTTTTGGTTGCTTATATTATTCGTCAAACGGTAAAGCCCGCTCAACGTTTTTTATCAAACTACTGTTAAAACTGCGTTGAATAATGGCGTTAGCTACTCTTTTTTAAGGCAAAAAACTGCCGATACCCGTAGTGATGACTAAAATCACTGAGCACTAGATGTAGCGTGTTTATTAATTGGTAGACACAATATAGCGGGAATTTTTTGAAAATACTATATTGATTTTATCGAAATTATATGTTGTATCTGGAGAAGATGCTGCTGTTTTATCAGCAACTAAAGGTAGGGTAAGGGCTAGCCAAGATTGGTTAAAAAATAAAATATTTTGTAAAAAATAGGTTGCACTTTTATTTTTATATCGTAGCTAAGAAATAGCGATTTATAGCTGTAAAAAGCTGAATAATAAGGGCGAAGATTGTACATCAAACCATAAAAAATCGCCACCCATATATTACTACTGATGAGTGACGATTCGGACGAAAAAGGAGCTATCGTTTTCTAAGCAATCTATAAAACCATGCGGACCGTTTTGGCATTATCCAGTGCGGCATAAAGTGCATTAACTTGCTCAGCAGCAGTTAGGTATAGATTGACGCGGGCTGAGTGAAAACGCCCCGTTCTTGATGGCTTGACTTCGATAGACGCCAAATCGAAATCAGGGAACTGACTACCTAAGATAAGCTTGACTTCGTTCAGCAGGCTCTCATGCTCGCCTTCATGACCAATGATGCTTAATGGGTAGTTCATTGGAAACTCCCAAAGCTCAGGGTTTTGAATATCCGTTTTTTTGCCTTTTATGATACCTTCATTGGGTGTCAAGTCAGTCATCTTCACTGCTTTTTTTGGATCATCACTCATGATGTATGTGCCTCGCTTTTATTAAAATGTTAGCTCCTAAGAGACTTATTGGCTATTTATAGTGGTGCTGATCTTATTATTCAAGTGCAGTCATAAGATACTGCTATGACTTGGAGTTAGAGTAGCCTATATTTTTTTACAGTTAGCTATTTGAGCATCAGCTGATGAATACTACTGTAAGTAGCTATTGATAGGAGTGATATCTGGCGGGATATCATTCTCTCCTAATGCTTCTAGCAAGTTGATTTCGATCGTGCGTGAGAGGGCAGTTAATGGTAATTGATTCGCCGCCAAACCAAAAGGTTCCTCTAGCTCTTCGCTGAGTGTATCCAGACCGAAAAACGTATAGGCTATCACCGCACATATTAATGGTGTCACCCAGCCTAATGAGGCCACCAAGCCAAACGGCAACATAATACAATACAGATAAGTTGTACGATGCACCAATAACATATAAGCAAATGGCAGAGGTGTATTGTGGATACGCTCGCAGGCTGCCAAGACTATCGTCATAGACGTCAAGCGCTCGTCCATGTTTTGTACCATCAGCTCTGACGATAGTTGCTGACGGCGTACCTCCCCAAGCTGTTTACCCATTAAGCGCATCAGGTAATCAGGCAGGTTTTTGGCTTGATGCATGGCTGTATGGTGTGTCGGCGCTACAAACGGTTCTATCTCTTGCCAAGGAGATGTACCACGCAGTCGATGGCGTACCGCATGTGTAAAGGCAATCGTCAGATGAATCATCGATCGCTGAGCCTCGCGTCCAGCCTCAGTGTCTTCATCTACAAAGGACAGCACTTGGCGAGTAAAACTACGGGCGTCGTACACCAGCTGGCCCCACAGGCATCGACCTTCCCACCAACGCTGGTAACTGGCATTGTTGCGAAATCCAAGAAACAGTGACAACGCGACCCCCAGCAATGTAAAGGGCGCTGTTCCGTAGGAAGGAAAAGTATTGGGAGACAGGTGCTGAACAATCGTAACGATAACGCTCAGTAGTGTGACAAGCAGAATTTGCGGATAAATTTTGGGAACGATTGAGCCGCGGAGGGTGAAAAATATCTTAAACGTATTGAGTTTCTGCCGGACAATCATGCAAGTTCCCTAGCGACGAAGTGTATAAATTCACTGTTACGTGTAGGGTATGATTCTAATATAGAATTAAAATCTGTAAAGCCCGAAAGTCTATAAATTTATTCAAACAGAAGAGTAGGGTAAATATTCAATATTGATGATTCGAATAGCCAAAAAAGGTAAATCCTCGTCAAAAGGGAGATTTTTTATTAATCCATTTTATGTATGTTAAAATAATGTCAAATATCATTTTTTAACTCTACAAAAGCTGCCACCATAAAGATGAATACGCCACCCTAGCTGTACCTCTCCTCAGTAATAATTGCTCTTATAGCAATTAGTCTCATAAAGCGTCTAACGCTTTTTCTTGTGCGCATGCACTGCTTTAACGTTTGTATCATTATTCGATATATCTAGTGGATTATGAAGATTACACCACTAAAAAGTACGTTATGACGATAACTCGCTAACTATGATCGTTCACATTTTTATATTTATTATCTGACAGGTAATGGGCAAGGTACCTAAATATAGACGTGCCTAGCTAGAGATGTGTCAGACTTTTTATGTGAGCTGATCTTAACTACTTTTTAGATGCTTTCCAATTAAATGTTTTCTAAATAATGATTAGATACCTCGTTTATGGGCAGACTATAGCAGTTTCTAAAAACTGAGTTAAATATGTTAAATACAATTAAAGAGCATTGGCTATCCAATGTGAGAAGCGATGTCTTGGCTGGCATGGTCGTTGCTTTGGCGCTTATTCCTGAAGCAATTGCGTTTTCTATCATTGCAGGTGTCGATCCCCAAGTAGGGCTTTATGCCTCATTTTGTATCGCGGTAGTGATTGCGTTTGTCGGTGGTCGTCCAGCGATGATTTCAGCGGCGACTGGTGCAATGGCGTTATTGATGGTGACGCTGGTCAAAGACTATGGATTGCAGTATTTATTAGCAGCCAGTGTGCTGACAGGTGTTATACAGATCATCTTTGGCTTCTTAAAGCTGGGCAATCTGATGAAATATGTGTCTCAATCTGTGGTGCTGGGCTTTATCAACGCCTTGGCTATTTTGATTTTTATGTCACAGGTTCCTGAGTTGATGCCGCAGGCAGGTTCAAACTTAGTACATGTTTATGGTCTTGTGGCATTAGGCCTCGTCGTTATCTATGGCTATCCATACATTCCAAAGATCGGTAAAGTGATTCCATCGCCATTGGTCAGTATTGTACTGGTCACGGTTGTAGCCATCTTACTAGGTGCAGAGGCTCGAACCATCAATGATATGGGGCAGCTACCTGATACTTTGCCGATGTTTTTGATACCTGATATCCCGTTGAACTTAGATACATTGATCATTATTTTTCCGTATTCTATCAGTTTGGCGATAGTTGGCTTGCTTGAGTCGATGATGACCATGACTATTGTAGATGATTTGACCGATACCAAAGGCGACCGTACGCAAGAGTGCAAGGGTCAAGGTATTGCTAATGTCGTTAGTAGCTTTTTTGGTGGAATGGCAGGCTGTGCGATGATTGGTCAGTCGATTATCAACGTCAAATCAGGTGGTTATACGCGTCTCTCTACCTTAGTAGCAGGTGTGTTTTTATTATTGATGGTAGTATTCTTAAGCGATTGGTTAAAGATTATTCCAATGGCTGCATTAGTCGCTGTGATGATTATGGTGTCTATCGGTACTTTTAACTGGGGCTCGTTTAAGGAGCTAAAAACCAAGCCGTTACAAAGCAATGTCGTCATGATTACGACTGTCGCTGTGGTGGTTGCGACGCATAACTTGGCCTATGGCGTATTGATCGGTGTATTGCTGTCAGCATTGTTCTTTGCCAATAAGATTGAGCGCTATATGAGTGTGCATAGCCACATGGATGCAGCATCGCAAACGCGTTATTATCAAGTTGATGGGCAAGTATTTTTTTCATCAGCAGAGCGTATGATTGACTCCTTTGATATTAAGGAATCTGTCTCTAACGTGGTGATTGATGTGTCGCGCGCGCATTTTTGGGATGTGACAGCAGTTGCTGCGATAGATAAAGTGATTATTAAATTTCGCCGCGAAGGCACTGAGGTAGAGCTCATTGGTTTGAACGAGGCGAGCCAAGCGATGATAGACAGTTTTGGTGTACATGATAAACCAGATGCTGAGCAAAGCCTAGGCGCACATTAACTTTGTATTAATAGTATCATATTCAAAAACACAAAAAAGCCGAGATTAACTCGGCTTTTTTATTGGTACTCATTCTGTTTTGATCTTAGTCATTTTCAAGGAACGAACGCAAGTGCTCAGAGCGTGACGGATGACGCAATTTACGCAGTGCTTTTGCCTCGATCTGACGGATACGCTCACGTGTCACATCGAACTGCTTACCGACTTCTTCCAATGTATGATCCGTTGGCATATCGATACCGAAACGCATTTTTAATACACGCGCTTCACGCTCAGTCAGGTTACCTAATACATCGCGAGTGGCTTCTTGTAGGCCAGCAGATGTCGCATCATCGACAGGGCTTGAGATCGTACCATCTTCAATGAAATCACCTAGATGTGAATCTTCATCATCACCGATAGGGGTTTCCATTGAGATAGGCTCTTTTGCAATCTTAAGCACTTTACGGACTTTGACTTCGTCCATCTCTAAACGTTCGCCCAATTCCTCAGGCGTTGGCTCGCGTCCCATTTCTTGTAGCAACTGACGTGAGACACGGTTTATCTTATTAATGGTCTCAATCATATGCACAGGAATACGAATGGTGCGCGCTTGGTCAGCGATAGAGCGGGTAATCGCCTGACGAATCCACCATGTCGCATAGGTCGAGAACTTATAACCACGGCGATATTCAAACTTATCAACCGCTTTCATCAGACCGATGTTACCTTCTTGAATCAGATCCAAGAACTGTAGACCACGGTTGGTGTATTTCTTAGCGATTGAGATAACCAAACGTAGGTTGGCTTCGACCATTTCTTTTTTGGCGCGGCGAGCTTTTGCTTCACCAACTGCCATACGGCGTGCCACGTCTTTCATGTCGTGGATTTTCATGTCGAGCTTTTGCTCGTAATCACGAATTCTACGTTGGAGTAGAATAACGTCGTCAGTGACTTTTTCTAACGTACCAGCAAAAGCAGGTTTGCCTTTGATACGCTCAATGAGCCAATCAACATTGGTTTCATTACTAGGGAAGGTTTTACGGAACTCATCGCGCGGCATACGACCACGGCGAATCACTAGACGCATGATTTGACGCTCTTGCTTACGGACGTCATCATAGACATCATGCATGATAGCCATAACTTGATCTGACAAGCGGTTGTTCAGTTTTAACATCATAAAGCGTTCTGCAAGCTGTGCATAAGCTTCATCCGCTTGTGCGCTGCCACGACCATAGTCGATTAAGGCTTGCTTGGCTTTGATAAATAGGTTTTCGATTTCTTCTAGACGCAAGCGTACTTCTTCTAGATCGATGCCGCTGGTTTCTTCTTCGGCTTCGTCATCTTGATCGTCGTCTTCGTCATCTTCATCATCGTCGTCAAGCGCCGTTTCTTTTGCTTTGACTGGTGGTGGGTTTTCTTTCTCTTCTTTGATACGCTCACGCTCTTCTTTCGCTGCTTCTTTTGCTTCTTGAGCAGCGATTTTATCTGCTTCGGTTTCAGGATCTAAGAAACCAGTGATGACATCAGAAAGCTTTTTGTCGCCATCCTGTACTTTTTGATATTCATCGAGGACGAACTGTACCGTACCAGGCCAGTAAGACATGGCATGCTGTACGTCACGAATACCTTCTTCGATACGTTTGGCAATGGCAATCTCACCTTCACGGGTCAGTAGATCGACGGTACCCATTTCGCGCATATACATGCGTACAGGGTCAGTGGTGCGACCAGGCTCAGTTTCAACAGAGGCTAGTACTGCCGCCGCCTCATCTGCTGCCATGTCATCATCACTTGAATCATCGTTCATCAAGATGTCATCGGCATCAGGGGCAGATTCAAAGATTTTAATACCAACGTCAGTTAGCATTTGCACAATATCTTCGATCTGATCGCTTTCGGTAATAGAGTCGGGCAGTTGGTCATTCACCTCAGCATAGGTTAGATAACCTTGCTCTTTACCCATTTGGATTAAGGTGGCCAGTTGAGATGTGGACTTAGAAACTGACTTATCGTTCATAAATACTCGCTTACTTGCATCGGACATTTTTATATTGTGACGCGCTATCGCTGGCTGGGTGCGTTGATCTTATCAGTCGATTGATCAAAATGTGGCGTAGAGGTTGTCAATAATATCAAAAATGAGTGGATATGAATAAAGGCTCAAAACACTACAATAACAATGCTGAAAAACAGCTAAACATTAAAAAAGACTTCAAAATAGTATTCGTTCAAAACTGCTAATTAAAAATAATACCTAAAATTTGTGCCTGACGATGCATGCTTATAATCTTTCACTAAGCAATGCTGCAAATATACAGCCGCATAGTTTAACACAGACCACAGTAATCAAGCACGAGACAGTGATATTTACCGACCATTTTCTACTGATTATTTGCTATCAGTTCAATGTTTAACATTATTTTGGATGCGGTTTTGACTACTCGGCATAATCATTAGTAGTGGGGGCAGCTGCTATACTTTTAAAGGGTTGATGTTTTATTTACAAAAAATAAGGGTCAATACTAATATTCAATACTAAGATTGAACCGTGACCATTTGCGATGAGCGTTCGGCGTGTTGCGCACGTAGCCAGTTACTTAGATGCTGTGCTTGGATACGAACTATTGCTTGTTTGATATGGTCAGGATTTTTTATTAGCTCTTGCATTTTCTTTTTTATATTACGTTCGAGTAGTGAGCTTACTAACTCTTCTATCAAGTCATCAAGGCTTAGCACATTTCTGGTAGTTAATGCTCTATAAAACCCACCCCAGCTACTGCTTAAAGTGGTTTGGTTTGCTGGGTTGAGATTCGATAATACAAAATGCGCTGCTGCATTGGCGTCTGTTGGTAAGTACTTTAGGCAACGCTTTATGGTAGTGACCACGTCCAATAGCGCAGTATCTTGCAAGTCCTCCCATGCGATTGAACGTAATACATCGTCAGCGGCTTTTTGCTGAATATGAGCGGGTAGCTTTAAGTTAGTCAATCCTGACTGTTGCCAAATTGACTCAATCGGGTCTTCAAACAAAGCGCGTGGCTGGAATAAAAAACACAGCTGCAATTGCTGACTGATGGTCATGTCACCATCAAAATCTAGCAGCGCGTCTTTTGCCTCGACGTTTTGACTGCGCTTGCCGCCCAGCTTTTGATACACATCATTGTTCAGCAAGTACTTAAAGCTACTGCCTTTGGGCAATGCCATGGTCAATGAGCGTACTTGCGACATGAGCTTGGCTTTACCCTCTACCAAGCTCAGATCATAACGCTCACTTAAATACGCAAAAATATACTGCGACAATGGCATGGCATTAGTGATCTGCTCACGCATGGCATCACTGCCCTGACTCTTGATAAAAGTATCAGGATCATGACCGTTAGGTAAGCTCAAAAACCTCAGCTCTTTGTCATCGGCTAATACAGGTAGGGCGACCTCTAGCGTGCGCCAAGCGGCTTTTTGTCCAGCGCTATCCCCATCGAAGCTGAGTGTTAGGGTAGGGTTTAGCGTCAGCAGTCGTGAGATTTGACTCTCGTTGATTGCTGTGCCCATAGAGGCAACAGCACCATAGATACCTGCTTGGTAAAGGGCAATAACATCCATATAGCCTTCGACCACGAGCCAGTCATTGGCACGTTGCTGGCGAGACTCATAATAGCCATACAGCACATGCTGCTTATGAAAAACGGGTGAGTCAGATGAGTTGATGTATTTGGGCTTTACCTCGTCGTCTAGCGCTCGACCACCAAAGCCGATAGTACGGCCTTGATTGTCCCGAATCGGAAAGATGACTCGATCTCGTAATAGGTCGTAATCACGTCCAGATTCTGACTGACGCACTAAGCCTAACGCTTTGAGACCCTCGATATCCTGTGGAAATTGATGCTCAAGATGCTGCCAACCAAATGGCGCGTAGCCCAACCCAAATGTCTCAAAAATATCTTCAGTGATGCCACGCGATAAAAAATAATGCTTGGCATGTGGATGAGTAGTGAGATTGTGCTGATAAAACTGCTGAATTTGCTCTAATAAATCATAGAGGTTGCCATCTGTATCAGATTGGCTATCCATACCCTGTAGGTCGGCACCTTCATCGCTGCCGCTAAGCCAAGCTGGTGGATAGCTCGTATCGCCTTGATAGTCTGGACCGTAATTACCTGCATCATAAGCGTCTGCCGGATAAGGAACAGAGTCGTAGGCATCTAGTGGCGGATAGTCGTTGTAGCTATTTTCATCGTAACTAATCGGCGGTACATGGCTTTGTTCTAAACCGCTTTGGTTTGAGTTTTCTGGACTTAGGCTGCTTTGGTCGTTCGTGGCATTGGGTGCAGGCTGAGGTAGAATCGGCTTAGGAGCGGCAGGTTTGGGTACGCTACGCTGATAGCTGACGTTTTGCTGTTCTTCTTTGGGGACTTCAATACCGGTTTGCTTTGATAGCTCATTAACGGCCTCAATAAAGGTCAAGCCTTCATAATCGCGAAAAAAACTGATGGCATTACCACTGGCACCGCATCCAAAGCAATGATAGATGTTTTTTTGTGGATTGACATAAAACGAAGGAGATTTTTCGCCATGAAAAGGGCAACAGCCTTTGTATTCATTACCTGCTCGTTTAAGCGTGGTATGACGCCCAATAATACTGACTAAGTCAGCTTGGCTATTTAATTGTTCAAGAATATGGTTTGGAATGCTCATACAAAAAACAGTTTACCATAGGTCGATTATGTGGGGACACGAATAGTGCTATAGCGACAGAAAAATAAGGCCAACATAATTGTTGGCCTTATTTTTTTATGATAAAGCATCTAAGTCACTTATCATGAAGTATGAAAACACACTTTATATAATGCAATAAGTCGTTGTGATTCATAATAAGTGACTATAGATTAGGGCGTGCCCTCAATTCAATCGATAGACATCTAAATGGGTTAAAAATAGCTAAATCTTGCCAAACAGCGTCAAATAACTGACTAATATCTCGATATTATCTGCTCTATTTTCCTTGTTTGACGACAATTTATCTCATTTTTATCACCATTTTTTAAATGAGGACACGCCCTAGGGGGCTATAGTTTGAAAAGTTATAATTTGAAAGATCATAGCCTGAGAGACTATGGAACGATAGGAGCCTCTTGGTTTGGTTGAGTGATGCCGACTGGTGGCTGAGCGTTTTGCGGATTGCCGTTTGTAACACGTGCAGGCGCACCATTGGCAGCTGGCGCGTTGGTAGGAGCTGCATTAGCAGGAGCCGCATTTGTGCTAGGCAACCTTAGCTGATTGGCATTACGGATTATCTGGGTTTTAGTCGCACCATTATATTGACCTGTCGATACTGATTCATCTTCTACACTTGAGCGACCAAGCTTGCCAAAGGTCAGTTTGTTCAGCCAACTACTACCACGTTTGGTATCTAGCTTCACATTACCATTACTGGTTAACTGATCAGGATAGTTAATTTGTAATAGTGTTTTGTACTCATTTGATAGATCGGTTAGACCCAGTTTGTCATAACTATAGGCTAAGACAGTTAGGGCTTTTGGAGTTGATTCACTGAGTGGATAATATTGAAATACCCATTTAGCACGGTTGGCAGCGGCAACATAAGCTTCGCGCTCGATATACCAATTAGCAGCAGCCATTTCACTTTCAGCAAATTGATTGTAAATAAAAGTCATACGCTGTGCTGCATCTGGTGTATAAGGGCTGTTTGGATATTTACCGACCAGCTCTTGAAAGTTAGCAAAGGCAATACGTAGATAGGCGGTATCGCGTTCAGCTTGATTTAGCTTAAATAGTTTAAAACCTTCTGATGAACCTTCCATATTGGCCACACCGCGTACGTAGTAGGCATAGCTGATTTGTGGGTTAGAAGGATATAGGCGGATAAATTGCTCAGCACTAGCCGCTGCCATTTCGTACTCACCACTCGCATATTGTGCATACATCATATCGAGTAATGCTTGTTCAGCGTACTGACTAGTAGGGTAAAAGGTACGCAGGTTGGTCAAGTCTTCAATAGACTGGTTGTAATGACCTTGTTCAATCTGTTCGATGGCCTCGTTATAGTAACTTTGCTCTGATTTTTCAGCAGTTTCTACCGCCGTATCTTCTTCGCCGCCGCCACTCAGGTTTTTAAAAGTCTGACAACCCACTAGGCTGACACTTAGGGTAAGTAGGGTTATTGAGGACAGTTTGATAAACGTGTTGCCAACAGCTTGCATACTTCTTCTCCGACACAGGACGCATAATAACAGCAGCGTCATTATGCTATATAAAAGGTTAATAATAAAAAGTGATGATGGTGCTACCTCGTAACTGTCTGTTATTGATTATATTTATCGTTAAGCAGACTTATCATCAACATAGTTTTTATTGAATGCGGTTTATTTTAATAGTGTACGAGGTCAAGATGACATCTCACTCTAAAGTGTGTTGAACATTAAGCAGTGCCTATGTGTGAATGTTTAACATCTTTTAATAAGAAAGTCATTTTTTAATTCAGTGCCATAGCATACAGCAAAATATACTCATACTTTATAGAATAACGTTTGCTTCGTCTATTTTTTCATCATATTCCATTTCAGTTCGGCATTTTAGCATGAGCGGCTATCACGAGCGATATCGAATGTCGCTGATACTGTTAAATATACAGTAAATTACAGCAATGTCATATTTGGGAGAGTTAATCATTGAGTCTTGGTGCAAGTAAGCTCTAAGTAAAAATGATAGATTAGGAATAGCTTCTATAGGGCTTAAGCACTTGGCATGGTACACTATCATGATATTGCTGCCGTTTTTTTTGATGATGATTGCTTTCACGATGAGTGATAAATTAGCAATGGGCAGACTATTTTTTTGTAATTTTTTTAAAAAGTTCTCTAATGACATCATGTTAAGGACTTTACTACCTACCCATTTATTATGAATAATAATGCTATGACCACCCATTTACCACCGAATCAGTCGTTAGATACTGATTCATCAGCACAAGAGTCACCGATGCCAAATGATGTTTTAAAAGATAGTGAGTTACCTGACAACAATCAGCCCACACCTGATGAGACAGTGCATGATGATGCAACGTCAATTGAAGCGGATTTATCAGAAACAGCATTGCTAAATAGCGATGAAGACTGTGATGACATTGACGATAGCGATGATGATGAAACTTCAGGTGTAGGTCAAGCAGTGCCAGTCGTGATAGATCTGACCCACACGGTCACAGAAGATGAGTCAGGTCTGCGTATTGATAAAGTTGCCTCGCTAGCATTCAAAGATTTCTCGCGTGTGCAGATACAAGGTTGGATCACTGATGGTAACTTGCTCTATAACGGTAGTGTGCAAAAGCCAAAGGTTCGCGTCAAAGCTGGTGATGTGTTGCATCTATCAGCGACGTTAGAGCAGCATAGTGAAGACCAACCAGAAAATATAGATATCGATGTTGTCTATGAAGATGATGAAGTGCTCGTTATCGACAAACCTGTCGGCATGGTCGTGCATCCTGGTGCGGGTAATCAAACCGGCACTTTGGTCAATGCGCTACTATATCACTATCCACAGCAGCACCATCTACCGCGCGCAGGTCTGGTGCATCGGATTGATAAGGATACCTCTGGATTATTACTCATCGGTAAAACAAAACCTTCTCAAATGGCACTGATGGAGCAGCTAAAAGACAAATCCGTATATCGCCATTATAAGTGTGTGGTCGCAGGTGATCAGGCAAGCCTGCTGCGCCACCGTCGTATAGATGCACCAATTGGTCGTCATCGCAATCAACGCACGAAAATGACAGTCATGACAGCAGGGCGTGAGGCGGTTACTCATTTATTAGATGTGACACCACTTAACGAAAACTATTGCCTGTTAGATGTAGGGCTTGAGACAGGGCGTACGCATCAAATTCGTGTGCACTTAAGTCATGTGACCTATCCGATCGTTGGTGATCGCGTTTATGGTGGGCGTCGCCAGTTACGTTCAGGTCTCACGGAAGCGCAGCGTCAAGCAATTAATAACTTCCCGCGTCAAGCGTTGCATGCTTATACTTTAGGGTTCGTGCATCCTACGACAGGTGAAGATGTGGAAGTGACCACGCCGCTACCAGAAGACATGCAAAAACTGATCGCTGTGTTAAGTGATGGCTATGATGACGAATAATCAGTCTGGTAAAGTTACTCATAAACCATGCTGTAACGCCCTGTCGTTAGCATAAAACCGACTCATAAAGATAGTGGAATTTAGCCATGATGAATACGACTCCAATGACATTGCTCGCGCAAATTGATGATGTCGCTGTTTTTCAAACGGCTGCGTTTTCTAATGAGGCGATTCACAATCTTTACTCAAGCAGAGAGTCTGCAGCACAGACAAGCGCATTGCAACCAGGTCAGGCGAGTTATGGTGAGCTTAATTTAGGGCTGCATGTCAATGACGATGCGGCAAAGGTCTTGCACAATCGCATGGGACTGTTGTCTGCTATTAATGCAAGCTTTATAAGCCTGTCATCGAAAAGTCTTCAAAATACGCCGATTAGACGTTTGCATTGGGTTAATCAAGTTCATGGTAGGCAGATTCACGATGTCGATGCGCCTGTCTTAAGCATGGCGCCCGTGGCAGCGGATGCGATGGTTAGTCAGCAATCAGGTATTGGATTGGCGATAATGACTGCCGACTGTGTGCCTGTTGTCTTATACCAGCCTGCAACTGGACAGATAGCAGCGATTCATGCAGGCTGGCAAGGACTGGCTTGTGGCGTGATTAAAGCGGCTGTAAATAGGTTTGATGACACGCTACCGATTAAGGCTTGGATAGGCGTGTGTATTAGTCAGGCGAATTATGAGGTGAGTGTAGAAGTCCGTGATAAGCTATTAGCAGGGTGCAAAGAAAACCAAGCACTGTCAGCAAGAGAACTGGATGATTTTGTCGCATTGTTTTCTATCCCGTCTGCCAGTAGCAGTACTAATGGTAATGGCAATGAAAAAGTTAAGCTTGATTTGCCTAAGTTGGCTGCCATGCAGTTAGAATCTGCTAGTGCTATAGTGATGAATGCTTTGCCTGTTGACTGTAGTTATGCCGATAGTCGTTATTACTCGTATCGCCGCCAGACACATTTGCAGCAGCCAGCCACGGGACGTATGGCATTAGTAATTGCTCGTAACATACAGAGCAGTGAGAGATGAATATCGACTCAACTTATAATCTATTTTAGCGAATAAAAAACAGCCGATTGACTCGGCTGTTTTTTTATTTTCGCATGGTTGTCTTTATTAGCAGACTGAGTCATTAGATTTTGGTACTGACAATCCGAACACAGGACGTAAGTACAGAGCCAAGAAGGTGCCTGCCATGGCGAGTATGCCCCAAATATAGCCGTGTAAGCTGAAAGAAGCGATACCACCAAAATAAGCACCGATATTGCAACCAAATGCCAAGCGTGCACCATAGCCCATCATCAAGCCACCAATGACGGATGCTGCAAAATTACCCTTAGTGATTTTGGTGAACTTGAATAAGCCACCAGCCGCCGAAGCAATAAAAGCCCCAATAATAATGCCGAAGTTCAGTACGGTTGTAGAATCAGCAAATATAGACGCATTAAGTGCTGCTGCATTCGTTCCTTGCCAATACCCCCAATTGGCGACATCAACACCAAAAGTGCTCGCAATTTTAGATCCCCATAGCGCAAATGCAGAGGTAATACCCCAAGGTTGACCACGTGTTATCAATGTCAGCGCATTTAGCAGGCCTAATATGATGGCTGCTGCAAACAGTGGCCAAGAACCACGAAAAATACGTTTCCAGCCTGTCGCAGAAGGTACGGGTGCCATCTTAGGTGCTTTGGTTCTTTTTTCGACCACCAAGGTCACCCATGCAATCAAACCAAAAAGTGCCAAAGAGACCATCCAAGCACCGCTGTAACCTAGACCTGTAGATGTGGCCAACGAAAAAGGCTCAAAGCTTGGCATCTCCTCTGTCCAAAACGGCAAGTGGTAAGCGCCGATAGTGGCCCCAACGACAAAGAAAATAAAAGTGATGAACATCACCGAACGTCCGCCGCCAATGGCATAAAGCGTACCAGAAGCACAACCGCCACCTAGCTGCATACCAATACCGAACATGAATGCACCGACAAGCAGACTGACACCGACTGGCGAGACATAGCCTGCCACAGACCCACCAAAAAAATTCGTGCCAAAGGCGAGTATGGGGGCAAACAGAGTCACGGCAACGGCAAGCATGAGCATGTGTGAGCGCATTGCTTGTCCATTACCAACTGACATCAGGCGTCTAAATGCAGAGGTAAAACCAAAGCGTGCATGAAACAGGGTGTAGCCTAATAGCAAGCCAATCCCAAGCAGTAGTGCCTGAGAAATATGCTGGGTATCTAGTAAATAGACAAGCATGAGAAATCCCACAATGGCACCGCCTGCTACTAGCATCTTTTGTGGATCATTCAAGCGAAGACTGTCTCTTGCAATTGGATCTTGCGTTTCGTTTACGGGTTGAACTTTTATCGCTGTCAAAGTGGTGATCTCCTTTGCTAGTATTTTTGATTGGCATGCATTTTTATAGCTTTTGTAAACACTACTTTTGAGTTGTTGGTTGTACTCATGTGTTGTTAGTCAACATAGGAATAAGCGCTACATCATAGTCTTATTGCATCGAAAATAAAAACAAGTTGGAGAGAAAATCTAGAATTAGTATATGCAGTTATGGAATAAATAAAGTGTGATGATGAAAAATCTGCTCTTATCATGTTAGTAGATTGGCTACAATAGACTTTAACAGCATCAGGATTTACATAAGAGAGTTGATAATTTGTCAAATATTGCTACTCTATGCCAGACTGTTAACAGCATTGGTGATTACTGTTCACTTCATGACATATCCTAATATTATTCATCCATCCATCCATTACTAGAGCCCGTATGACTATATCTATATCGCCTGACTCAACAGCCATTAGCCAAGCCGAAAACCTGTCTATTGCAGTTATTTATCATAGTAATTATGGTCATACTAAGCGTGTGGCTGAAGCAATCGTGACAGGTGCATGCCAGCAGTTACCAACATCGCAAGTCAAAGCGGTAGATGTCCATGAAGTAGATTGGGCATTCGTAGATCAAGCAGATTTATTGGTGTTTGGCAGTGCAGTGTACATGGGCAGTGTGACCGCTGAATTTAAAACATTCATGGATGAAACGTCAAAGCGTTGGTATCACCGTGCATGGGAAGGTAAGTGGGCAGCGGCTTTTGCAAACTCGGGTGGGTTGAGCGGTGATAAGCTCGCAGTATTGCAGCAGATATCTCTGTATGCGATGCAGCATGGGATGAATTGGATTGGATTGCCACTGATGCCGACAGGTCATGAAGCGCATGACTTAAACCGTCTGTCTAGCTTTTTGGGTTTGATGACGCAGTCGCTGGATGGTCCACCTGAAAAAACACCTGGATCTGGTGATATTGATACTGCTATTTGGTTTGGTGATCATTTGGCTAAGACCATTATTAAGCATCAACCAGCGAATACACAGAGTTAAGGCGACTTTATCGACCATACCTGATTCAAAAAAGCAGCCATTTCTAAGGCTGCTTTTTTGTAGCTCTATATTATTGAGTGCTAATCTTATACCATGCACAAAAATTAGAGTAGCAAGGAAAACAAGTGCAAGTACTACTCACTGTAGACTAAACAAGTTTGACACCGCTAATCGTATTTTTTGGGATTGGTATTAGCATTAAGTTGAGTAGGGTTAGGCGTTGAGGTCACAGGAATAGGGCTGTCAACAAACTGGATGGATTGGCAGCCTGTCAGTAGCGTCACTGTCGTAAGTAAACTGGTAAGAATGAAGGATTTCATAATAGTATCTCGGTAAGGCTGCGACTATATAAGCATGTTAAGTTTAAAGCTTGCTCTTATATTATCTGGCTATAAATACAGGATTATTCTAGCACTTGATAATATGCTTATTTGTATAAGAAAGCGCCCGATTAGACTATCGCGCGCTTTCTTAATTATAGTCTTAGTAATCTATAAAGCTGCTTTAGAGGAAAAGCTACTTTGGACTGGCTGACCAGACGGGTGAGCGTATGATGCCTTGTGCAGACTTACCAAACGTCTCGCCACCATTTAGTGATTTTATCGTAATAACGCCTTTATTACCTTGTTTTGAGGCATATACCACGCGTTTACCATTAGGTGAAAAGCTTGGTGCTTCATCAATACCTGTATTACCCAAGTTAGTCGTTACGGCACCATTGCTATTCATAATAGCGGCTGATGAGCCATTTAAGAAGGCAATCTGCGATCCATCAACACTGAACTGTGGACTGGTGGCGTAGCTACTATTTGATAACTTAGTCGTACGTCCTGATGCAAACTCATAGCGATAGATTTGTGGCTTATTGAATCCTGCTTTGTCGGATACAAAAACAAAAGACTTGCCGTCAGGTGCATAGCTTGGCTGCACTTCACTGCTCGGCCAGTTGATAATTCTATTAGGTTGGCCACCACTGGCGCTTACTTCATAAATATCGGCACTGCCTTCAAAGCTGCTAGAAAATAGTATTTTGCTACCATCGGGTGAGAATGAGGGACTCAAGTTGCTACCAGAATAAGGCGTGAGTGCTGTAGAAGAGCCGCCATCTACGTTCTGTACATAGATAATAGGATATGATTTATCTCGCTGTACAGAGTAAGCAATGCGTTTGCCGTCGGGCGACCAAGCGGGTGAAAAGATAGACCCTTTGGCTGTATAGATGGTTCTGGCGTTTGCACCATCAGCATCCATGACTTTCAGGCTTGAGGTTTTGTCTTTGCCTACGCCGATTTCTTCAATATAAGCAATACGACCTGAAAAATCCCCTGGCGTTCCAGTAATCAACTCATATATTTTATCGGCAATGACATGGCCAGCATAACGCATGCTTTCTTTGTCATCCTTAGCTGTTAAGCTCTGTTTGCCTGCCAGTATTCGCCCTGATTTGACCTCAATGACTTCATATTCAGTGGTAACTTTGCCACGATTGGTGCTGCTACTACCGACGACTAAGTAAGGAACTCCGATACTTTGCCAGACTGGTAGCGTGCCTGCTAACTCGCTGCTGCTACTTGGCTGCTGTGGCAAATTTTTGCTAGTCGTTTTTAATTCTGTGTTGTCTAAATCATTTAAGATAATAGAAGACATGACGGTGTCACCAGCGAAGGGAACGAAAGCGACTTGGTTTTGTTGTTTTGGAACATCTACCACCACTTCAATCTCAAGTGGTGCAGCTGATGACATCAATGGAGCTAAAAATAGCGGACTTAATAAAAATAGTGTTGACAATCTAGGAGTCGAACGAATATTTAGAAGGGTCATAAGTAGGCCGTTAATATAGTGAGTAAAGTTTATTGACGCTTTTATTGAAACTGTTTGGCAATGAGTATAAATGAAAAATATCGTACCATAACAGGCCATGGCTAGAGAATTAATAATTAAAATCCAGCGAAACTATAAAACAGATTTTGGCATCGTAAATTGAATAACAATTTGAGAGTAATTATCAGGATTGTCTAGATCAATAGGTAAAGGGCTGGCTTCTCTTATAGCTGACATTACGGCCTGGTTTACTTGTTCACTTGAGCCGATTGCTGATACTGCAATCACTCTGCCTGTCTTATCAAGCCGTATGATAGCTTTCACTGGTTCTCTGGCGAAAGTAATAGGTGGCGTATAGTGATCACGAATAGCTGTCATAATGCTTTTTTTATGTGAATCAGAACTATAAGACTTTGAAAGATGCTCTTTTGTATTATTTACTGAATTTTCATCATTAATTTCACTTGTGGATGCTAATGAAGATGACGTAAATAACAAACAGAAAAATAAAGAATTGAGGGTTCTGGCTGTCGTTATTCGTGCAAGAAAAAACTCCATCACTACATTCATCCTTTCGTTATTTCTTTTACTTATTTCAGCTTCTGCTCTTTTATAATTACTAGGTTAGGACGCTGAAGGTATGGTAACGGTCACTTGAATCTCTTTATAGTCTTCAAAATTATCAGGGTCGATATCTAATGGACTGGCTTGTTTGGTAGCAGTAATTGCTGCTGCTTGAGCCACGTCACTACCACCTGATTCTCGCGAAACATTTACTGATGTCACGTTACCAGATTTATCCACTTTGATAATTAACTTTACTGTTTGACCATAAGTGTTTTCTGGAAATGCAAATGAATTCTTGATTTGAGATACGATGCCATTGATATATTGTTTTTTTGATTTGGAAGAACCACCACTAGGACCATATTGACTAGACGTACTTCCAGATATGGTAGGTTTACCATCGCCTGCCAAACTGTAATCCTGAGGTGCGCCATCAGGATCATTACTTTCAAATTCTATATTAGTACTATCAGCATTGGGACGTGCAATAGTAACAGGGTGCTGTTGTATATAGCGTAATTTCTCAAGCTCAGCTTTATCTTTTCTTAGCTTCTCCTGAATTGGGCCGTGGCTTTCTGCTATCGACTCATCCAATTGTTCTGCCAACTCAGCCATTTGCTGCTCATATACTCTATTTCGTTCAAGCAAGCGCTGATGATGTTCTTCGCTCATGAGTAAAGGGCGACCAGTAGTGTCGTCGGGACGGCTAAAACTAGGAACTTGTTGTGAGCTTGGTTGGGTGCTGTTTTGGTTTGAATCGTTACTGTCAGACTCATTTATTTGGGCGACTGCCGCTGCACTACCATCGATACTGGCAGCTTGTGCCTGCGCGGCTGCACGATTGGCCAGTATCTGCCCTTGCATCTCAGCCAGTTGCTCAGGAGAGACCATGACCGTTTCAAGGCTACCAACCATCTCTACCTCAGAGTTTTGATAGCTATAAACCAGCAAGCCAATCACAAGGCTATGCGCTAATAGACTGAATAGCATAGGCATAGTGAGCCCATTTCCTTCAGGTTGGGTAGGCACATAGACGGCAGGAGCATTATTCATAATATTTATACTCATGAACGTGGTTCATTGGGTTGGCTACTATTCTATTGTCAGCTTGATTGAGAATGGTGCTTATAATTAAGGCACAGCAGGCGCGGGTAGTGGTGCACCTGTTAATAGTCCGACCTTTTGAATACCTGCTTGTTGTAACGTTGCCATTAGCGTCATAATGACACCATATTGATTGTTTTGATCGGCATTTATCATTACCTGCACTGGTTGTTCGCCGAGTTCGTTACTCTGAGACTGTAAATTGGATAAGGTGTTAATCAATTCAGGTTCACTCATCGGTAAGTCGATATGATTTTCATAACTGATAAAAATCTCTCCAGTATCCGTCAAAGAAACAATCACAGGTAGCTGGCTTTGGCTCATGGTGTTGGTTTGCTCTTTTGGTAAATCAACATCAACACCAGTAATTAGCATCGGTGCTGTCACCATAAATATGACCAGCAATACCAGCATGACATCGATGTAAGGCACGACATTCATCTCCGCATTTAGCGCTTTTTTTTCACGGCGATAGGGACTTTGTTTCATAACCCTTGCACCTGCGTAGCATTCGCTGGCGTTTCTCTTTTTGTGCTGCTTTCTACACTGGTCTCACGCTGGAGCATGCCGGTCATTTCATCACAAAACAGCGCCCGCGAGTCATACAAGCGACTGGATTTTGCGGTAAAGTGATTATAAGCCAATACCGCAGGAATAGCAGCAAACAGACCCATCGCCGTCGCGATTAATGCTTCAGCGATGCCAGGTGCGACCGAAGCTAGAGTAGCTTGCTCTGTTTGAGACAATCCTAAAAAGGCATTCATGATGCCCCAAACGGTACCAAACAGTCCGATATAAGGCGCGACCGATCCGATACTTGCTAGCGTCGTTAGCCCTGACTCTAGTAATTGCTGCTGACGACCCAAACCGACTCTTAGCTTACGCTCAACACCATCGATGATGTCGTCTTTAGGTTGGCGCTTTTTATGCATTCTGAGGTATTCTGAAAACCCAATATAAAAAATTTGTTCAAGTCCTTGGCGTTCAGGTGATCCTTGCACACCTTGATAGAGTTTGGCCAAATCTTCTCCTGACCAAAACCAAGTCTCGAACTGTTGGTCGAAGTTTTGGGCTGTACCAAGCCGTGCACTCATACGAAAAATAATCACCCAACTGAACAAAGAGGCTAATAATAATAGTGCCATCACAATCTGCACCAATAGGCTGGCTTGGGTAACAAGATCGATAATATTTAATGACTCAGGCATGTAATAAACTCACGGATAGTTGACGTCAGCTGATATGGTGCATTACGCATACCAGATAGGATCTTTGATAACATAAAAATATGATAGGGCAATAATTCTGCATACTTGTATCAACCGCTTAGTTTACTGTTAAATGAAGGAAAGGTCATTATTAAAATGTTAAATACCACATAATTATATAGATATTTATGCATATAAGCTTACTTGCCAAGGTCGACAGGATTTTATAAATAAATCTCTGAAATATTTTTTAACAGTTTTTTCTAAAGTTATGAAAGCAGGTATTTGTACTCACAAGGTACGGGTAGCGATTGAATTTGCATAGTAACTTCTCTAGAATGTTACACTTCGTTACTGATGCCTTCTAGTAATGACGTCACTATTTTTTTGTTGATGTCACCTCTATTTGAGACACCAATAAATTTGTTCTTTCACTAGCAAGCTGGGCGCGACACTTATGAATGCAATCGAACGTTATTTTGGAATCAATGGTCAAAACACCACGATTAAAACGGAAATTCTTGCCGGTTTAACGACTTTTTTGACGATGGCTTATATTATTTTTGTTAATCCTAACGTGCTGGCAGATGCTGGCATGGATAGAGGTGCTGTGTTTGTTGCTACTTGTTTGGCAGCAGCAATTGGGTGTTTGATTATGGGGCTTTATGCTCGCTTACCAGTTGCTCAGGCTCCTGGTATGGGGCTGAATGCCTTTTTTACTTATGGCGTTGTGCTAGGCATGGGGTATACGTGGCAAGTAGCACTTGGCGCGGTATTTTTGTCTGGTTGTATCTTTGTGCTGTTGAGTCTGTTCAAGATTCGAGAGATGATTATCAACTCTATTCCTGTGTCACTCAAGCAAGGCGTGGTCGCTGGTATCGGTGCATTTCTAGCGTTTATTGCATTACAAAGCTCAGGGGTTATCGTTAATCATGATGCTACTTTGGTCGGTCTAGGAGACATGACGACCTTTGGACCTGCAATGGCTGCTATCGGATTTATTGTCATTATGGCTTTATCCTACAAGAAAGTCCCTGGTGCAGTGACGATTGGTATTTTACTGGTGGCGTTGGTTAGCTTATTAACTGGCAATACGCAGTTCACAGGTATTATATCTACACCGCCATCGATTGCTCCTACGCTGATGCAGCTTGATATTGCTGGTGCGTTTGATGTGAGTATGATCAGCGTTATCTTTGCTTTTTTATTCGTGGATTTGTTTGATACAGCAGGTACGTTAATTGCGACCACTCAACAGGCAGGATTGGTCGACAAAGATGGTAAAGTTAAGAATATGGGTAAAGCCATGTTTGCGGATTCTACGGCAACGGTCGCAGGTACTTTTCTGGGCACGTCATCGACGACCAGTTATATCGAAAGCGTTTCAGGAATTGCCGCAGGTGGTCGTACAGGATTGGTCGCTGTGACTGTCGGTGTATTATTTTTACTCAGTATTTTCTTTGCACCATTGGCCAGTATGATTCCTGCTTATGCGACAGCAGGCGCGATATTTTATGTGGCAGTATTGATGTTAGGCACACTCAAAGATGTTGAGTGGGCTGATTTAACCCAGGCGGGACCAGTCGTCGTGGTATTGTTATTTACACCATTAACGTACTCTATTGCCGACGGTATTGCGCTAGGCTTCATAACTTATACGGCAACCAAAGCATTGACGGGTAAATTCTCTGACATCAGCATTCCAGTATGGATATTGACCATTGTGCTATTGGCAAAAATTGTCTTTGTTTGATTGGTTATACTGCAAGTTAGGGTTTGTTTAGTACTAAAATGTCAATGCCGTTGTTCTGAAAAATCATTAGCATGTGAAAATCTCTCTTTATCTATCACTGATAAAGAGAGATTTTTTTTGGCCGAAATATGGGTTACATCATTACGATTTTTTTTAAGTATTTGATTTAAAAAAACAATTGATTTTCTATCGTAAATAGGGAGATAAGACCAAAGCGTCATTGTGAAAAAAGTGCTGGTAACTGTTTGTTTTTTAGCGGTATATTAATTTATAAAAACTGACAATATCGTTAGTTTGAATTTTTTTTTCATGATACTATACTCAAGTTAAGCGCATCACCTCAATCAACGCCGTAGAGGTTTTTCTTACAGTGAATTAGTATCATATTAGATGATGGATTTGTGTTTATTAATACGATTTACTTTCGTTTTGATAATATGGTGTTAAATGATTCTATATTTAACATTGTTATCGCAAAACCTGATCATCAAACTCCTTTCACTACTAGCAAGAAGAAGGCACTAATGCCGCTTAACTTTTTATTGTTGCCTTTGTATTGTTAACGTAGCCGTTTAACACTTGAACGACCTACTTAATGGTTTCCAGCTGATGCTGGATTTTCTCGTTTTGTGATGGCGCCATTTGGTTCTTTGATTATTATTGTGAGTAGGTATTTATAACGACTATTTATTTAGTGGTTATAGCCAGCTATGCAGAAAAATTAGAATTCCTAAAGCACCATTTATTATGGTTTTTAAACGATAGTTATGGAGTGGTTATGAACCCAGTAGACCAATTTACCCCGCAAGAGCCGATTTTATTCAAACCGGTTGACTTGTTGTCGCCAGAATACATGACCCAATCAGCAGACACACTACATGATCGTATCACGCCACTATACAGTGTCGATGAAGAACGTTGGTTGTCTGAATTGTTGCCACTTGCCAAGCCTAGCACTGAAGAACGTGATGCAGCGGCTGAGCAAACGCGCCAGTTGGTAGAGTATGTACGTAATGATGGCAAAGCCGTCAAGATGGTCGATTCTCTACTGCTTGAATACAGTCTTGATACTCAAGAAGGTATTTTGCTAATGAGTTTGGCAGAAGCGTTGATTCGAGTGCCAGACAACTATACGGCTGATGCACTGATTCATGACAAAATGAGTGTGGCTGATTGGAAAAAACACATCAAGAATGACAATGGCTTTATGGTCAATGCTTCGTCATGGGGCATGATGATGACAGGTCGTGTTGTTAGCATTGATAGCAATACTACGGCGTCAGGATTTTTGGATCGCATGACTAAGAAGATGGGCGAGCCTGTCATTCGTAGTGCCATGCAAAAAGCCATGCGTATCATGGGTCATCAGTTCGTATTAGGCGAAACGATTGAGGGTGCGAATAAAAACAGCCAGCCATATCGTAATAAAGGGTATACCTACTCGTTCGATATGTTAGGTGAGGCGGCGATCACGCATAAAGATGCCGAAAAATATTTCAATGACTATTTGCATGCGATTAGAGCCACCGCTAGCATTAAAGTCAAAGAGGGTATGCCGAAGCCATCAGTGTCTATTAAATTGTCAGCACTGCATCCTCGCTATGAAGCGACACAAGAAGCACAAGTAATGGGGCTACTACGCCAACGCTGCTTGTTGCTTATCGAAGCGGCACGTGAAGTCAACGTGGATCTGAGTATCGATGCTGAAGAAGCCGACCGTTTAGAGATTTCTTTAAAACTGTTTGAGTCTTTATATCGCGACAGTTTGACAGAGGGCTGGGATGGTCTAGGTATCGTCGTACAGGGCTATTCTAAACGTGCAATTGCTGTATTGGCTTGGCTGGCTCGTTTGGCGACAGAAGTAGGTGACCGCATTCCTGTACGTTTGGTAAAAGGTGCCTATTGGGATACTGAAATTAAGCTTGCTCAACAAAAGGGTTTGTCAGGCTATCCTGTTTGGACACGTAAAGAAGGCACGGATACGGCTTATCTTGCCTGTGCTCGTTTCTTATTATCAGAGCATCTACGCGGATTAATCTGGCCACAGTTTGCCACTCATAACGCGCACACACTTGCGTCGATTATGACCATGAGTCAGCATAGAGACTTTGAGTTCCAACGCTTACATGGTATGGGTGATGCACTTTATGATCATATCTTACAAGCGTATAAAATTGCGGTACGTATCTACGCACCTGTTGGCGCACATAAAGACTTACTGCCGTACTTAGTGCGTCGCTTGCTTGAGAATGGTGCAAACAGCTCGTTTGTGCATCAGTTGTTAGATAAGTCTTATCCAATTGATAAACTGACCGTACATCCATACGACAAGCTGCTGACCAATGCCACGTTGCATAATCCAGAAATACCGTTGCCACTAGAAATTTACGGTGAGCGCCGTGCCAGTTTTGGTCCTAATATATTCACAGAATCACAGTGGTTATCCTTCAAATCTGAGATCGACAGCCATTTGGGTAAAACTTGGTCAGCGATGTCTGTTATTAATGGCAAAGCGATTGACAGCTATGAAGATAATGGCGTTACTCATAAGCTTGATCGTCAGGCGGTCAAAGCACCTTGGAACCATGAAGTAATCGCTGGTGACGTTGTCTATGCCAATGCAGACATTGCCCGTCAAGCGGTTGATACGGCGGTGGCAGGAGAAAGTATCTGGCAAGCGGTACCTGCTGCTAAGCGGGCTGAAATATTGCGCAAAATAGCTGACCTCTACGAAGAGAATTATGCTGAGCTGATGGCAATCTGTCAGATTGAAGCTGGCAAGACCATGCAAGATGGTATTGATGAGATTAAAGAAGCCGTTGATTTCTGCCGTTTTTATGCGGATGAAGCTGAACGTTTGGATGATGTCGTCCATGAATTTGCCGATTTATCTGGTAAGCTGTCGCGTCAAGTGTATAAACCGCGTGGTACGTTTGTCTGTATCAGTCCTTGGAACTTTCCATTGGCTATTTATACGGGTCAAATTGTGGCAGCACTCGCGTCGGGCAACACCGTCGTGGCGAAACCTGCCGAGCAGACCAGCTTGGTTGCGCACTTTGCGGTACAGTTGATGCATCAAGCAGGCGTGCCAGTAGAAGCATTGCAGTTAGTAATTGGTGCGGGCGACGTTGGTGGGGCATTGACAGCCGCTGCTGATATTGCAGGTGTTATTTTTACTGGTTCAACTCAGACAGCACAGTACATTAATCAAAGCCTAAATAATCATGAAAAGGCCAGCGGTGAGCTGCCTGTGTTTATCGCTGAGACTGGCGGTCAAAACGCCATGATAGTTGATTCGACAGCACTACCAGAACAAGTGGTTAAAGATGCGGTTCTATCAGCGTTCGGTTCAGCAGGTCAGCGCTGTTCAGCTTGCCGTATTTTGTGTGTGCAAGAAGAAATGGCTGATGATTTGATTGAGCTGTTACAAGGTAATATGGCGGAGCTGTCTGTCGGCAATCCGTTATACGCTGCGACAGACGTGGGCCCAGTGATTGATGCAGATGCCAAGCAAGGTCTTGAAGCGCATATCGAGCGTATGAGTGCTGAGCCGACGGCGACTATCTTAGCGCAGACGCCAATGAGTTCTAGCTCAGTGGTGAGTCAAGAGCAGTCTACCTTTGTATTGCCAACGGCGATTGAAGTAAGTAGCATTGATGTGATCGGCGGTGAGCATTTTGGCCC
Organism: Psychrobacter sp. AOP7-B1-24; assembly: GCF_052376215.1. Classification (NCBI taxonomy): domain Bacteria; kingdom Pseudomonadati; phylum Pseudomonadota; class Gammaproteobacteria; order Moraxellales; family Moraxellaceae; genus Psychrobacter; species Psychrobacter sp. AOP7-B1-24. The sequence continues at coordinate 7,524 of NZ_JBQSVL010000023.1, read as the reverse complement.
AATTCTACATGTGCTACGTTATCAAGCGCGTGACTTAGATAAGCTGATTGATGCGATTAATGCCACAGGTTTTGGTTTGACCTTGGGTATCCATAGCCGTATTGAAAACACTACTGAACATATTGAGCGCCGTGCTGTGGTAGGTAATACTTATGTTAACCGTAACCAAATCGGTGCAGTCGTAAACGTACAGCCGTTTGGTGGCTGTGGCTTGTCTGGTACTGGCCCTAAAGCTGGTGGTCCGCACTATGTCGCACGTCTGATGAAATTAAGCAGCGAGTCCGTAGATACTAATGCTGCGGTGACGCAAAACCAATCTCAAACAACCACTCAATCAGAAATCGCGTAAGGAGTAGCAACATGGCGACAGAATTCAAAAAAAATCATGCCCAGGTTTGTGAATCTTGGCGACTGCTTGGCGCAGTCAATCGCGCTGTTTATCTACAAGCGGCTATTCCAAAACTGGCCTTACTCACGGGTGATGCCAACAAAGCAAAGCGCTTGTTTAATCATTTGTTGAATGAAGCACCTAGCCTAGATGAAGTACATCGCATGACTGGTGCTACCGGCGAGTCAAATGATTTGTATGTGACGGCTCGTGGGAAAACCATGGTCATCGGTGGTGATTCTGCTAAAGCGATGGCAGTGCTTGGTCAGTTAATAGCGGCACTTTTGACAGGTAATGAGGTGATATTACATTGCCCAAGCCAAGAAGAGATGTGCAATGAAGCGGCAAATATACTCTATGATGCTGGTATCAGTGATGACGTCATTAGCGTGGCAAACGACTCGCAAACGGTCACATTGTTATATATTGACCGTCTTGCGCAAGTTGCTGTCGCTGGCAGTCGCAGTGAAGTGCAGGAGATTAGCCAAGAGCTTGCCAACACCGACGGTATTTTGACTCAAGTGATTAGTGTGACCGATATGGAAGGTTTTTCGGAGATGCTAACACCTGATTATCTCCATCGCTTCGTTACTGAACGAGTAAAAACAATCAACACTACGGCTATTGGTGGTAATGCGAGCTTGTTGGAGCTTGGTACAGAGTAGTTGATTTTACCAATACCAAAAAATAGAAATGGTGTTGGAATCTAATCGAATTGACACGACGGTCAGCGTTTATTTATTGATATTTTCAATGAATAAGCGTTGACCGTTTTTTTAATTAAAGGTTCTGCAGACACTAATTGCTCAATATTGATGAGTAAAAATACAATTTTATGAGTTGTGTATTAAATAAATATAATGATAATATGTAAGAACTTAACCAAAAGGTCAGCTTTACACACAAAGTAGCAACCTTGCCCAACAGACCCTAAATACACGTTTATTTCAATCTTTATATCCACTTGTTGCGTAAACCTATTTGTTTAGACATCTTGTGACGATATTGAAGCACTCTCCTCAGTCAGATTAAGCTTGAGCAAGTCAGAAGTTCAGAAGGCAGTCAGCTTATCCCATATGCTTATAGATATTTTTATTGATTTAGGTTTGACTAACAGTTGATCCTACTTTGGGAACAGTGTGCGACCGCATTGCATAACTTCCTCTCAGAGTTTAAATTAATTTTCTATATAACCTTTACCCTGATAGCCGAGTATTGCCATGATCAGTTTTTATCTAAATGGAAAGTTTCATGAGATAGCCGACCTTAATCCTAATACAACCGTTCTTGAGTATTTACGTCTGCACGAAAGGCAGAGTGATACGAAAGAGGGCTGCGCTAGTGGAGACTGCGGTGCGTGTACCGTTATGGCACAGCCGTTACTTACTAATGGTAATGAGACTGCCAATCCCACGCCTTTTTATACCCTAAATTCCTGCATTACCTTGTTATCATTGATGGATGGACATCATTTGATGACCGCGGCTTATCTCGCAGACAATCCTGAGAATCATCCAGAGCGTGCCTCCTTGCATCCTGCGCAACAAGCGATGGTGGACTGTCACGGTTCGCAGTGCGGCTTTTGTACGCCAGGGTTTGTCATGTCATTGGCAAGTGTTTACGAAAATTATCGTTTGCAAAAAGTGAAAGATGCGACGACAGATGAGCTAAGTTATGATGATATTGTTGCTTCAATATCAGGAAATTTATGCCGCTGTACGGGTTACCGCCCGATTATTGAAGCCGGTTTGGCAATGGCAGATATTGGTCAGCAACGAGATACTGCGAAGGCAGCACAGAAAGACTTTACGCTAGCATTAGCGACGGATGCGATGGCAAATCGTAAAACAGCTGATCCACTACACACAAACATTATCACTCCTGCATTGACTCACGGTTCACAGAAATTATTTATACCACAGACTATTGATGAGCTGAATCAAGTATTAGCAGCGAATCCGAAGGCAACGATTTGGGCTGGTGGTACAGATTTGGGCCTAAGTGTGACGCAGCATTTTATCGATCATGACGTTATTATTCAGCTATCTGCCATTGATGAGTTGAAATCTTGGTCATTAAATGATGGAGAGAAAAGTGTAGTGCCAATATCTACAAAATCGTTAGTGCTTGGTGCTGGTATGAGCTACAAGAAAATGCTGCCTGTACTTGAGCAGTATTTTCCTGAGTTTGCAGCATTGTTTGAGCGTATTGCCTCTCCGCAAATCCGGAACATGGGGACGATCGGTGGCAATATCGCTAATGCATCACCGATTGGTGATTTACCGCCTATCTTATTAGCATTAGATGCGCAGGTTCATTTACGCCATTGCGATACGGATCGTAATAGTGATGAGTCTCCAGCGTATTACACTGATGAAACCCTACCTTTATCTGAATTCTTTTTGGATTATAAAAAAACCAAGCTACGTGCAGGCAGTTATGTTGTCGCCATTCATATCCCACTATTACAAGACAATCAGCACTTATTTATTCATAAGATAAGTAAACGCTATGAAGATGATATTTCCGCCTGTCTGCTTGCAGCAAGACTGGATATCTCAGTAGATGGCATGACTATCGAAAATGTAAAATTTGGGCTTGGTGGTATGGCGGCTATTCCTTTGTTAGCGACAAAATCTCAGCAAGCATTGATTGGACAACCTTTGACGGTAGCTAGTTTTGAGAAGGCTGCACAAATGCTACCAATGGATGTATCACCCATGACGGATGTGCGTGCCAGTCGAGAGTATCGTATGCATGTGGTACAACGATTACTGATTAAGTGCGGTAAGCAACTGGTAGCAGAAGTGCAAACGATAAGCGCTTAATAGATACTTATGACCGTTATGATTTTGCGACAGTGCTTTTGACGATAATGTCATTAAGTTTAGCGTCTGATTTAACTCTTAATAGAGTTGTTCGCAACATAGCTTTTATCATACCGTCAAACCATCAATAGCCAAGTGTATAGGTGAGAGGTTTGACCAAAAATATAAGAGATCACTATCATGAGTCATCATTCTTCATTATTTGACAGCGACAGTATTCGACGCGTCCGCCCACCCAAAAACAAAATTGGCACCAGTACCAAACATGACAGTGCGATCAGTCATGTGATGGGTACGGCCACTTATGTCGATGACATACTGAAACCGCAAGGCACATTACACTTAGCCATTGGTAAAAGTATCCATGCGCATGCACGCGTGCTGAGCATGGATTTCAGTGCAGTAAGAGCCGTTGATGGAGTAATAGACGTAATTACCTTTAAAGATATTCCGGCTAAAACCGATATCGGTCCTGTGTTTGATGGCGATCCATTGATGGTAGATAAGGTTACTGAGTATGTGGGTCAGACCTTGTTCGTCGTCGTTGCAACCAGTCATCGTGCTGCCAAAAAAGCCACGCTCAAGGCAAAGATAGAGTATGAGCCTTTGCCAGCGATACTCACTATTGAAGAAGCATTAAAGCAATCACAGTTTGTACGTCCTAGCCATTTTATGACGCGTGGTGATTCTCAAGCAGCGATTGACAGCGCTTCTACTCGCATTGCAGGTCATATTCATATGCTGGGTCAGGAGCATTTTTATCTGGAAGGTCAGGTATCATATGTCGTGCCTTATGATGACGGTGGGCTCGAAGTCTACACCTCCTCACAGCATCCTAGTGAAGTACAGCAGCTCGTCGCTGAGGTTATTGATCTGCCTTTTCATGCTGTGACGACAGTCGTGCGTAGAATGGGTGGCGGGTTTGGTGGTAAGGAGACGCAAGCCGCTGCGTGGGCCTGTCTGTGCGGTATCGTTGCCAAACGCCATAATGTGCCAGTGAGCATGCGTTTAGATCGCCAAGATGACATGGTGGTGACGGGTAAACGTCACGAGTTTGCTAACCGATATGACGTTGGTGTCAATGACGAGGGTCAAGTGCTCGGTGTTGATATGCAATTAGCTGGATTGTGTGGCTATTCGCCTGATTTGTCTGATGCTATCGTCGATCGCGCGATGTTTCATTGTGATAATGCTTATTATTATCCAGCGGCACAGATAGCTGGTCACCGTTGTAAGACACATACCGTATCCAATACGGCTTATCGGGGTTTCGGTGGTCCGCAGGGGCTATTAACGGCCGAATATATGATGGATCATATTGCCTATACTTTAGGCAAAGATCCGCTACAAGTACGTTTGGCGAACTTATACAAAGATGGTCAAAGCACTCATTATGGGCAGCCGATTGAGCATTTTGATTTAGTTACTATCATGCAGACGTTGGCAGACGATAACGAATACGATAAACGCCGTCAGCAGGTTACAGCGGCCAATAAAAAAGCGGCAGCAGAGGGCAGTGATAAACGCTGGGGTCTGGCATTGACGCCTGTTAAATTCGGTATCTCGTTTACCGTACAACATTTGAATCAAGCCGGTGCGCTGGTACATATTTATACCGATGGTAGTATTCAGATCAACCATGGTGGTACTGAAATGGGGCAAGGGTTGTATGTAAAGATTGCCCAAATTGTCGCCAATGAATTCGACGTGGATGTAGATACGGTTAAAGTCACGGCGACCCGTACAGATAAAGTTCCAAATACATCGCCGACAGCGGCTTCTTCTGGCACAGATATCAATGGCAAGGCGGCACAAAATGCTTGTATCACGGTTAAACAACGCTTGATTGAGTTTGCTGCTGAACATTTTGACGTTATCAAGGAGGAGATTAGGTTTGAGCGTAATCACGTTCATATCGCTGATAAAAATATATTAACGTTTGCTGAGTTGGTGCTATTGGCGTATCAGCACCGTATCAGCTTGTCTTCGACCGGTTACTATAAAACTCCAAAGATTTTTTATGATCGCTCAAAGTCTTGGGGCCGTCCATTCTTTTACTTTGCACTTGGGGCATCCTGTTCTGAAGTTGAAATTGATATCTTAACGGGTGAGTATAAAGTGCTACGCTGCGACATCCTGCATGATGTTGGACAGTCAATTAATCCAGCCATTGATATTGGTCAGATTGAAGGTGGATTTGTCCAAGGAATGGGTTGGTTGACCGCTGAAGAATTAATTTGGGACAAGAAAGGCAAGTTGGCTTCTAACGGTGCCGCGAATTATAAAATTCCAACCGCTCATGACTTACCAAAGCAGTGGAGTGTCAAACTGTTCGATCGCAAAAACGAAGAGCAGACTATTTATAACTCTAAAGCCGTTGGTGAGCCACCGTTCATGTTAGCCGCTAGTGTTTGGTGCGCGATAAACAATGCCATTGCAAGCGTCGGTGATTATAAGAAAAACCCAGAGCTGACCATGCCAGCTACGCCAGAAGCTGTATTGAAATCTGTCATGCGCTTACAAGGCCAAGCGTGGGAGATTTTAGAGCGTATAGATACTGATACGGTTGAGAGTTTGACCTCAGTGGATGATAACTGCGGTATCGATGATGATCGAGTACAGCCACAACAAGTGCCTCATAGCAAAGATATCCATTTGCCAGCAACGGAAGGCACACTGATGGATGAACAGCCTGAGGCGATACAAGATCCTAATGTATCAACGGCTAGAGGACCTGCACACGGTGAGTAATGAATCAGCACCACAAACCTCATCACTATTATCAGGACTATCTTTGGTACCAGCGCCAAGGCGTTGGTATGAGGGACTGTCGCAGTATCAAAATCAGGGTGTCGCGCATGTCTTGGCCACGGTCATTGCTGTCAATGGCTCAGCACCTCGAGAGTTGCAGTCTAAAATGATTGTTACGCTTGATGACTGCTGTGACACATTGGGTGGTGGCAGTCTTGAGCATGATGTGACGATAACGGCTAGGAAGCTACTGAAAGGTGAGCTAGATACAGATGCATCCAATGATACTAGACCCTCAAAAAAAGGCAGGTCTAAAAAAGCCAAAGCTGTCCGCCGCGATGTGGTATACACCAAGCATTATCCATTAGGTGCCAAGTTGGCGCAGTGCTGTGGTGGTAGTGTCACTGTGATGTTTGAGTGTTTTAACGTGACGCCGCCGATGTCGTTATTGGTATTCGGTGCTGGACACGTAGCCGCCTCGTTAATGAGTTTACTTGCTGAGTTACCTTGTCAAGTAGACTGGGTGGATAGCCGAGCTGAAATGTTTGAACGATACGTAAAGAGGGATATAGATACGCTGGACCAACCCGTTACTTATCAACTTCCTGCACATATCCGTCCACATATTGAAGAAGAACCTGTGGATTTCATTCGACCATTCATTGATAAAAGTCGCCGATACGCATCAGTAAATTCAGTAGACAAAGGTACTCAGTATTTTATTTTGGTCATGACGCACGATCATAGTCTTGATTTTGAGTTGGTACGTGCCACGTTGGATACTTATTTAGACACAGATGTCGCTAGCAATATTGAGACAGGGTTTGATACTGATATAGATAATATACAGTCACATTCTAAAACAGAGCTCAGCCCCAAAAACGATACATTGGAATCTATGCCTTATTTGGGTTGCATCAGTTCAGCAACTAAGGCCAAGCGCTTTCGAGATCGCTTGCTTCAGCGTGGTTATAGTGAGCAAGCAATTAATAAATTGACCATGCCAATTGGGCTTGAGATTGGTGGCAAAGAACCAATGGCCGTCGCTATCTCCATCGTTGCCCAAGTTCTGCAGCTTTATCATCAGTCGTAAATATCACTTTATATAACTGATACACCTTAATTTGAGATTTTTTATGACCATACATATTTATCAAGCACAGTTACTGCACTACCTTACCGAAGATGACTTAGCTGCCAGATCTAAAAAAACAAACACTGCGGCAGAGGGTTTGAAAAACCCCAGTCCTTTAAATATTACAGCAGTAGAGAAAAACGTTACATTACAGCCTGTGATTGCTGGTGTAAATATTCATCCTGAGTACATTGCTGATGGTGCATTGGTGGTCGATGATGCAACGGGTCGCGTCTTAGATTATGGTCACTGTGCTGCAATGATGTCGGCGTATGCTCATACTCAAGAGGGCAAAGAACCTGTACAGGTTCACAATGAGAAACATAAACTCATCATGCCCGGATTTATCGATACGCATGTACATTACCCACAGATTGATATGATTGCTGCCTTTGGAGAGCAGTTACTGGATTGGCTCAATA
>NZ_JBQSVL010000022.1:0-41862 GCF_052376215.1 Psychrobacter sp. AOP7-B1-24 | reverse complement strand
CTATTACGTCGGTACAAACGTGCATACTTTTTTGTTAAAAACGGCTTTAGTAAAAACGTTTTTGGTAAAAGCCATTAACATTCATTAGTAAGTATTACTTACGCAATGCTAATTCTTCTGAAATCAAATTAACATCTCAAAAAAGTTTATCAATATACCTTTACGCTGTTTTTGTAGCAGCGGTGTAAGTTCTGTCTGACTTTTAAGAGTCATGTTTGACTTTGGTTTATACAAGCAAAGCTTTATGTAATCTTTGAGTGAATAGTTATTCATTTGTGCCTACCTACTTTATGCCATGGACTCTAACTAACTAAAAAAAACAGACAGTTTGTCGACGACATTACCGAAGCAGAGTCAGCACTATTCCTCGTGCTATGCGATTTTCATGCTAAAATAATACGACTTTCCCACTCTATTTAACTGATAAGAATTTGCATCCCGTTTGTTATTCCTTTCTTTTATAACATTGACGATATAAGCAGCGCTCCTATGACTCAAACGACAACTTCACATACTTCTTCTCAAACTGATGTTACTTCTAGCTCATCACAATCTACTGATGACTTTGTCCTAACGCCACCTGCTGTTTTTCCTTATAAAGAGCAGCAATTAACAGCTCGGGCACGTATCACCGAGCAAATGGCATCCAAAATTTTGATGTTAGACGGGGCGATGGGGACGCAGATTCAAACCTATAAACTAGAAGAAGCCGATTATCGCGGTGAGCGTTTTGCTGATATCAGCCAAGATGTACGCGGCAATAACGATTTATTGGTACTGTCGCAGCCACAAATGATTAAAGAGATTCATGATGACCATCTTGGTGCTGGTGCCGATATCATCGAAACCAACAGCTTTAACGGTACGCGTCTGTCGATGGCCGACTACGATATGGAATATTTGGTACCAGAGCTGAATAAAACGGCTGCGCAGATTGCACGTGCGGCGGCCGATGAGTTTACTGCCAAGACACCAGACAAGCCCCGCTTTGTGGCAGGTGTGGTTGGCCCGACCTCACGTACCTGCTCGCTGTCACCAGATGTCAACGACCCTGCTTTTCGTAACATTACCTTTGATGAATTGGTACTCAACTACCGTGAAGCGACATTGGCTTTAATTGAAGGCGGTATTGATCTTATATTGATTGAGACCATTTTTGATACGCTCAATGCTAAAGCAGCGATTTTTGCTATTACGGGCGTGTTTGATGACATTGGTTTTGAGCTGCCTATTATGATTTCAGGCACCATTACTGACGCGTCAGGCCGTACATTATCAGGTCAAACGGCTGAGGCGTTTTATAATTCAGTTCGCCATGCCAAACCGTTAAGCGTTGGCTTTAACTGTGCGCTTGGGGCCGATGCTCTACGCCCGCATATCCAAACGTTGTCCAATATCGCTGACACTTATGTCTCAGCGCATCCAAACGCTGGTCTGCCCAACGAGTTTGGTGAGTATGATGAAACGGCAGAAGAAACGACAGCATTGCTAGAAGGCTTTGCTAAAGCCGGTATCTTAAATATCGTCGGCGGCTGTTGTGGTACCACGCCAGAACACATCCGCCAAATCGCTAACATGGTGAAAAACTATCCACCACGTGTGATTCCTGAAATCGCCCCTGCCTGCCGTTTGTCAGGACTTGAGCCTTTTACCATCACCGCTGACAGCTTATTTGTCAATGTCGGTGAACGTACCAACGTGACAGGTTCTAAAAAGTTTTTACGCTTGATCAAAACCGAAGCCTACACCGAAGCACTTGATGTGGCACGCGATCAGGTCGAAGGCGGCGCACAAATCGTCGATATCAATATGGATGAGGGCATGCTCGACTCCAAGCAAGCCATGATTCACTTTGTCAATCTCGTATCAGGTGAGCCAGATATCAGCCGTGTGCCCCTAATGATTGACTCCTCTAAATGGGACATCATCGAAGAAGGTCTAAAACGCACGCAGGGTAAATCTGTCGTCAACTCAATCTCATTAAAAGAAGGCCACGCTGAGTTCGTCGAAAAAGCCAAGCTGTGTATGCGTTACGGTGCCGCCATTATCGTGATGGCCTTTGATGAAGATGGGCAGGCCGATACTTACGAGCGTAAAACTGAAATTTGCCAGCGCAGCTATGATGTGTTGGTGAACGAAGTTGGCTTCCCATCTGAAGATATTATTTTTGACCCCAATATCTTTGCCGTCGCTACCGGTATCACCGAGCACAATAACTACGGTGCCGACTTTATTAACGCCACTAAATGGATTACCGAAAACTTGCCCAATGCCATGGTATCGGGCGGTGTGTCTAACGTGTCGTTTAGTTTCCGTGGTAACCCAATCCGTGAAGCGATCAACTCGGTATTCTTATTTCACGCGATCAAAAACGGTTTGACCATGGGTATCGTCAACCCTGCCATGCTTGAGCTGTATGATGATATTCCTATCGATGCCCGTAACGCCATCGAAGATGTCATGCTCAACCGCAACCAAGGTGAAACTGGCCAAGATGCCACTGAACGCCTGATGACCGCCGCTGAACATTACCAAGATGGTGGTAAGAAAAAAGAAAGTACGGTCGATATGAGCTGGCGTGAAGGCACAGTAGAAGATCGCATCGCGCATGCACTGGTCAAAGGCATCACTACCTTTATCGAAGCGGATACCAAAGAGGCATGGGAGAAATATCCCAAGCCGCTAGAAGTCATCGAAGGCCCACTGATGGACGGTATGAATATCGTCGGTGATTTATTTGGTGCAGGTAAAATGTTCCTACCGCAAGTGGTCAAATCTGCCCGCGTAATGAAGCAGTCAGTCGCTTGGCTCAACCCGTATATCGAAGCCGAAAAGGTCGAAGGCGAAGTCAAAGGTAAAATCCTGATGGCGACCGTCAAAGGCGACGTGCATGATATCGGTAAAAACATCGTGGGCGTGGTACTCGGTTGTAACGGTTACGACATCATTGACTTGGGCGTGATGGTACCTTGTGAGACCATCCTCGATACCGCGATCAAAGAAAAAGTTGATATCATTGGTTTATCTGGTCTAATTACCCCAAGTCTCGATGAGATGGTCTATGTCGCCAAGCAAATGCAAGAGCGCGGCATGACCTTACCATTGATGATTGGCGGCGCGACAACCTCTAAAGCGCATACTGCGGTTAAGGTTGAGCCGCAATATCAAAACGATGGCGTCATCTATGTCACTGATGCCTCGCGCTCAGTCGGTGTGGTGACCAAGCTGCTCTCAAAAGAGCATCGCCAAGCGCTGATCGATGAGACCCGCACAGAATACGCCAAGGTACGCGAGCGTCTGGCTAAGCGTAAACCAAAAGCGGCCAAAGTATCGTATGCTGAGTCAATTAAAATGGGCTTTAAAGGTGACTGGGATAATTATGTGCCGCCAGTGCCAAATAAACTGGGGCAAGTGATATTGGATGACTACCCCATCACTAACTTGCTGCCTTATATTGACTGGACGCCATTCTTTATCTCTTGGGGACTGGCAGGCAAATACCCAAAAATCTTGCAAGATGATGTGGTGGGTGAAGCCGCGCGTGATCTGTTTGATAATGCCAATGAGCTGATGCAAAAGATGATTGATGAAAAATTAATCGTCGCTAAAGGGGTATTTAAAATCATGCCCGCTCGCCGTACGGGTGCAGACACGGTCACTGTATATGACAATGCACCTAATGATGGTGGCAGCCCAACCTATCAGTTCGAGCACTTACGTCAACAAAGCGACAAAGCAAGCGGCAAGCCGAACTTTAGCTTGGCTGACTTTATCTCGCCATCAGAGACGCATACTGACCATTTGGGCGGCTTTACCGTCTCCATCGTGGGTACAGAAGCACTCGCTGAACAATATAAAGCGGCAGGTGATGACTATAATGCGATTATGGTACAGGCATTATCTGACCGTTTAGCAGAAGCATTCGCGGAACATTTGCACGAGCTGATCCGTAAAGAATATTGGGGTTACCAGCCGACTGAGTCACTCACTAATGATGAGATGATTAAAGAAAAATACGTGGGCATCCGCCCTGCGCCTGGCTACCCTGCTTGCCCTGAGCATACCGAAAAAGGCAAACTGTTTGATTGGCTTGGTACGGTAGATGCTATCGGTACAACGCTAACCGAAAGCTATGCGATGTGGCCTGCGTCATCGGTCAGCGGATTCTATTACTCGCACCCTGATAGTGAGTACTTCAATGTCGGTAAGATTAGTCGTGATCAGTTAGAGAGTTATGCGGAGCGTAAAGGCTGGGATATGAAAACGGCTGAGAAGTGGCTGAATCCGAATTTGTAAGATAGTTTGGATTAAAACGTTTTAGAGAAATATTTGATGCGAGATTGGTTGCTTAAGTAACCAATCTCGCTTTTGCTTGTATCTGCTTACACACTTCAAACAACTGTGTTTGACCGTAACATTTCTTCTCTTCTGCTAACCATTGTAGTTTGACACTGACCGTTGACTATACTCACTAAAAATCTACTTAGCTGAGTTTCTGGCGGCAGAATTCAATAATATTAGAAATCACCTACTCTTCTGCAGCGCAGTAAATTGAAGTAATTCCTGTATTTGGTGTGATTTAGGGTTATATATAAACTCATTATCAAAGTAATTTTCTACGCGGTTATACATAAACAGATCACCTATCACTAATGAATTAAACTGATTGCCATTCAGTTTTTGTTGCTCTAAATCTTTCAATAAGCTTTCTGGCAAGTCGCTCATCACGAAATCAGATATTACTAATACATCTGATTTTTCATATTTTTCAGTTTCTAATAGTTTTATCGCATAACGAAGTGCTGGAGCAACATCCGTACCCCCATGAAATGACTGACTAAGGAAACCTGTCAATTCAGCTATACCTGTTACACTAGTTACTTCAAACGTTTCTATATTAGTAGAAAAATTAATAACAAAACATGGTCTATTTTGGTTTTTAGCTTTAACCCCCAAGAAAAGAGTAACTGCTTTTGCAATGCTTTCTGGTGTACCTTGCATGGAACCACTTGTATCAATGCATAGTATCATCGGACCTAGCTTTTCTTCTGTCTCTTTTTCTACTTCAACAGTTATTTCTACTTCTGTCTTCTGATATGTCAGCCCTTGTAACTCAAAGCAAAGCAACTTCGCTTCTAGATACTTTAAATCAAAAAGAATTGCTGTATCTGGGTCTGACATTAAAGCAAGTTCAGACGGTAGCGCATGCTCTAAATCTTTGGCTAAACGTAAACCAATAATCTCTTCTTTCGAATTGGTATCGACGATTGGTGTTTGTAACTCGATAGTTTGCTGTACACGCTCTATTTCACTTGTGTGTTCTATTTGGCGCATTTTACCCAATAAGTCCGCTATTTTCTTAACGCCCTCATCATTTTGTAAGTAATTTAACCAACGCTTGAGAACATCAATATTCTGCTTACTTAAGCTACCTAAACTGTCATCAAACCAAACACCTAGTTCAAATCCGAACTCACATAGGTTTTGGTCCAGCTGTTTTATTAACTCCATCCATTCAATTAGCTGCTCTAAAAACTGGTCGCGTCGTGATTGTAACTCTTCTAATTGCCAACGTGCTTGGGCGACATCCAGATGCTTTTGCCATTCATGTAGCAAAAGTTGAAAGTGCGGCTTTTTGTCACTTGTTTGCTTTGAGGTGTCTTTGTTCTCTTTTAAAGCTTTCTTCCAATAGGATAAGTTTGCAGGAACACCAACCTCTGAGCAGAAACTTAGATACTCTTCGACAGCTTTCGGGTTCAATTCATTTGAGTCTTTGGTATAACAGTCAAGCCACTGGGTTAATTTACTCTGATGCTCAGAAAATATATCTTGTTGTAAGATTTCTAATTTAGTTTTAAATTGCCACTCCTCTATTTGGGCAGTGACTTGTCGGGATATATCATTTTGACTGTATAAATACGCATATTTTTTTTTGACAACTTCTTCAATGATATTTTTACCGTGGGTTGAGAGGTCTAGCGACATAACGCCTCCAGACGCTCACAGTCTGCAATTCGTAATTTAAGCTGCTCTACCTGTTTAGTTATTCCTGTTATAGCAGTACCAACCTCTTCTTCCGTCACAAAAGGACTAGCAAGATGTTTCTTATATTTGATAGACTTTTCTTCTACTTGCTTTAGAACTTCGGTTAATTCTTGGCGGATATCTTTTACAGACTTTGCTAATGAGCTAACTAACCTTTTATTTATGTTTTTCTTTTTATCACCTTTCTTACACAAAATATTTGGACGAAAAGTAAAACTATTATAGTTATTATATCCGCGATTACTAAATGTTAACTCACAGCTACCTTGACCTCCAAATGTTCCTTGAATATCATTAAATAAGTTACCTGACTCATCGACTACATTAAATTCTTCATGAGTTTTAAATTTATCAGCAGGAATATAAAGTTTAAAAATTTTACTCTCGTCCTGATATCTCTCGTATCCTTTGCGTGTAAATGTGGCAGTAACTTCAAAGTAATCCTTATCGTTATTCAGTTGAACTACATCATAAATATCTTTAGAGTAATAAAGCTCTTTATTTACCTCATTATCCAGTGTTTCCTTCTCTTGATCGAGTTTGGCTAGATTAATATCAGTATCAAATCCACAACTTTCAATTGTACTCGTCACAATATTTTGTACCGCTCCTCGATTATCCATTGTCGTCCACAGACAGTATTTCAGCAATAACGCATCGCTATGATTCGTCTCCGTACGCCCATTGCAAAACGCTGAAGCTTTTAGTAGCATTGCGGCTCGTTGCCAACGGCGATCAGATACATAAACTTCCAGCTCTTCTGACTTTGAGATCAGCTTTTGTCGTATGTACTTGATCACCAATAAGGTATCATCGCTTAACGTCACTGACTGTAGGCTATTGCGCCATTCTTCTATCTCATCATAACTAATAATTAGGTCAGGACTAACAGATGGGCTTTCAGAACTGGGTCTGCTGTTTATTAGATGATTAAAATTATTCTCTTGCTCGATAGGTGGTACAAATAACCGAATTACAAAACGATCATAAAGTGCTTCTAACCCTTGGTTTGGTGGTGGTACTTCATTAGAGGCAGCAATCAAGGACTTCAATGGTACTTTGATGATTTCTTTACCATTTCTGAAAGTATGCTCATTAATGATAGTCAATAAATTATTCAAAATTGCTGGACTAGATTTCCAAATCTCATCTAAAAATGCGAAATCTGCGGTTGGTAAGTAATCGTCAATTTGGCGAATATAACGATCTTCTTTTAACTCTTTGATAGACACAGGACCAAATATCTCTTCTGGTGTGCTAAAACGATTCATTAAATATTCAAAATATTTAGGAACCTCAAAGGCAGCTGTCAGTCTTCTTGATATTAGACTTTTTGCTGTACCAGGTGGACCTAATAAGAAAGTGTTATGTCCTGTAATAGCACCTAGCAAAGCAATTGCCATGGTTTGATTACGCTCATACATATCAGCAGTTAACTCTTCCAATAGCTTTGATATACGTGCTTGAATATTTAAATCTGCATCGTTTAGTTTTTGAGTTTTGTTCACCATATTTCTTCAATGTCCCATTGATTGTATTAAGAATCTATTTAAAGTTTTAGCTGCTATATGATCACGACTTGAGTTATCATTTTTTCTAAAATGAGGATTAAGTAAACCATTCATGTAATTAAAATAACGATAGATAATAATAAGTGTGCCAGTGATTTCGTAAAATAGAAATGTTAAGCAGAACTTACTTTAATTTTAGCGCATATTAATCTGGCTATTCTACGTTCTGATTCTTCCTAGCCCGCCGACACCGCTCAGAACAGTAAATCACCTGCTCCCAATCTTTCTCCCATTTCTTACGCCACGTAAATGAGCGCTGGCAGACGGAGCAGGTTTTTTGCGGTAAATTTACTTTTTTATGTGCCATCGTCTGCTCTCTTGTGCCGTATATCTAATATCTATGATTAATGTTTACTGCCTACTTATCTTCTTTTTGATAATCAAGCCCTTCATACTTTTTAACGCGGCGGCATTGGTCGGAGCAATAGACCATGCTATCCCAGTTTTTATCCAGCTTCTTAGTCCAGCTAAACTCGCGCTCGCAGACAGGGCAAAGTTTTTTGCGAACGTTCTTCTTTTTGTGCGCCATAGCTTTCTCATTGGTTCGTTTACGACATCAGTCATGTGTCACTATCGCCTACTAAGCACGGTTAATAGTCATAATTACTAATCATGACTATTAATCATAGCTACTAATGATGACTACTAATCATAGTCGTCAAATATCTTGTTTAGACGATTAAGACTATTGACGATTAGCTTGCCAGATTGATCAGTACTGGTATCAATCGCCAGCTTCTCATCCATGCGCATCGTCAATGGCGCCAGTGCGTCTTTGAGAGCAGTTGCCATCAGTGCCGTCTGCTGCTGCACATCAGGTACATCGCTCTCTACTAGCTGACTATTATTTACCTGATTGTCATTATTGCTAATCAAGCTATCTGCCATTTTTTGCGCCAGTTGCTCTACCGCATTGACCAGCTGCACCATGAGTTGTTTTTGTGCATATTGGTTTTGCTTGAGATATTCGCCTTCTGCTTTATGGTCATGCTTATATATTTGCAGCAATTGATTCACGCTTTTCTCAAAGCCACTATCGATACTATCGCTGACCACTTTCGCATTATTAATGACGCTATCGGCGAGAATTTTTTGCGATTCTCGTTGAGCCTCTAACTGTGACTGCTGCCCTGCTTCACGTAAGCGAGCGATTTTCTCTGGGTCATTTTTTGATAAATAGGTTTCAAACTGGCTACTGATGGCATTGAAGCCACTGGCCAAGTCGACCAGTTGCGCGACGATACGCGCACCTGTATCACCATCTTCACCGCCCATCGCTTTGTTACGTAAGAAATCGGCTTTGATCTGCTCCCAGCGCTCCGTCTCTTCTTCACTCAAGATGCCGCGCATCTCACCAAGCTTGAGTAAATTACTCTCCGCGCCTTGGGTCAATAGCTGCGACTCGCCCAGATAGTGATCATCTATCAGCTGGTTCAGCTCACTTTCATTCATGACCGCCGACAGCTTTTCGGTCATCTTATTCATATTACGATAACTGCCTTGCAGCTTAAATATCGGCTCAACACGGTACTTATCATCTTGCGAAGCGGAGGCAATATAGGCTTGGTTAACATCAAGAATAACTTCTTGCACTTTAAACATATGACGCAAGATTGCGACAATTTCATTAATCTCTGAAGTGCTATACGGATAGGTCAGCTCGCTGCTTTGGGCTTGGGCAAGGTTGGCATTGTCCGCTTTTGCCATTTTAATCAAACGATGCACATCGCTTAAATCACGGTTGGCCATTGGTGCTAGCACTGTATTAGAAGTCAGCGAGTTTTCGATATAACTGAGGGCAAACACCTCTTCCATACCGCTCATGATATCGCCTAAGTTATAGATATCGGCACGGTTGGCGAGCATATCTGGCACTTTAAATGCCTCACCGCTCTCGGTATATGGGTTACCAGCCATGACCACGCAGAACTTTTTGCCACGCATGTCATAGGTTTTGGTTTTACCTTGCCAGACGCCATCGATACGGCGCGTACCATCACCGAGTGAGATAAACTTCTGTAAAAATTCCGCATGCGTATGCTGAATATCATCGAGATAGAGCATGACATTATTGCCCATCTCAAAGGCTAAGTTGATTTTATTCAACTCTTCTCGTGCGGTGGCATTGGGCGCTTTTTCGGGATCTAAAGACGTCACATCATGACCGAGTGACGGACAGTTAATCTTCATAAAGATAAGGCCAAGACGATTTGCCACGTACTCCATCAAGGTCGTCTTACCATACCCTGGTGGCGATATCATCATCAGGATACCCATCAAATCGGTACGCTTATCCTCACCGACTGTACCCATCTGTTTGGCAAGATTGTCACCGATGAGAGGCAGGTAGCTCTCATTAATCAGACGGTTACGTACAAATGAGGACAATGGACGCGGCATAAACTCGTCTAGCCGTAACGTCTCTTTTGAGTCATGCAAAATCTCTGAGCGCATGGCCAGATAACGTCTATAGGCAGGGATAACTTGAGTATCATGATGATGCAGACGATTTAAGAAGTCGTCGACGGCAAAGGTTAGAGTCTGCTGATGAATGCGTGGATGCTCACCTAGCAAGTTATTCACCTGAATCTCAAGCGATACCTTGCCCGTACTACGCTCAAAACTTTGCACTTGATTGAGCGGGTTGTTAATACTGGTCAATGATGTAGTCGATGAAACTGGCGATGAGCTGATTGAAGAAAATGACAAGGCCGATGGTGTTCCACTTGCGCCTTGATTATCTATTTTTTTACTACCTTGCCCTTTATTAAAAGCCCCTTTACCAAAGCTAGCACCTGAGTCAATCAGTCGCTGCACCAAAGCTTCACGTTGGGCATCGTTCAATTGAGTGAGTAATACCGCAATCGCCTCCGGCACATAATGACGGCCACTTTCTAGCTGCTGTTTGCGTAACGCCTCTTTTTCTGCAATCTCGGCCAGCTGCTCTTCACTGAGCTCGCCGTCTTCATCGATACCATCCGCTGCTGCATTGGCCGAGTCAGTATTACCGTAAGTCTTATCAAGTAACGCATGAAACCATGTGGTCAATAGCTCATAGGCTGATTTTGGCTGAAAGCCAAGCTTACCGATTGAAGATTGTAATTGATCAAAACTGGCAGTCGCTTGCATACTAGCTGATGAAGCGCTTAGCGTTTGGCTTAGCTGCTCACACAACTGCTGCGCTTGTTGGCTGGTTTGCCAGTGTATTTTATGCGTACTGGCATTAGGGGTAGCCGCTTGCATTGACTGCCCCATGACACTAACCAGATACTCGCAGGCCAGTTGCACATAGCTTAGTTTAAAGATACTAGCACTGTGATCGTCACTTATATTTGCATCTGTTTCTACGGTTGGCTCTTTGACAACTTCATCACTACTGTCGTCGTTATAAGTGCTCACAAAATCACGCATCACTTGGCTCATGTCTTCAACCAATAGCGATTTTGCCTTATCACTACCCAATGCACGGCGTAACTGCTCGGCAGTCGCGGCTCGATCTGTCCAGTTACTCGCGCGCGTTAGCACAGATTCATTTAACCAAGCGTCGTAACCGAACTGGCGTAAGCTGTCTAAGCCAAGCGCTTGTACGATATTGAGCTGCCAATAAAACAACTGCGCCAATGCTCGTACTTGCGGGGTATAAATCAGCAGCCCTGCCTCACGTAGCGTCGGCAATATCTGCATCAGTAATAACGTCGCATCATGATCATGAATGCCTTTATCATAACCTAGCTGATAGCGAGGAGTAGCATACGCTTTGACCAATTTGGACAATGGACTGTCATTGTCAATATCACCATTCACATCGAGGGTAATGATGGTCGCATCGTATGCTTGATATAGACGCTCTTCGGTTAAGCCGTCCTGACTGTTTTTGGCACTCTCAATGATGCTGTATGCCAAATACTCAGCGCGATATACCTTGTCAGACTCAGAAGCGATATTCATGTCCCAATACGGACGCAAGGCGTTCAGCTCAGTATTATTAAGCACTTCATAATAGTCTGTACCCGTTAGATGCAGGTTTAATACACGATTGCCATCTGACTGCTGACGGCTCAATAAAGTCAAATCTAATGGCTGAGTATTGACTGAAAAACGGTGCTTGCCCAGCTTGATAATCTGACCACCATCTTCAAACAAATCCGACTTGTCTTTTAGACTCTTATAACTCTCGATTTGAATGGCTTTTAGGCGCGCGTCGATGTCATCTGCTTTGACGCTAAAGTCCATCGCTTGTAGCTCTTTTGCGATGTTGCGGACTTTTTGTACCAGGCCATCAGCCGCAAAATACGTATTGAGCGCTTCTTCCTCGGTAAAGCCTGTGACGCCAGTGCTTTGTGTCCGCTTCTTGATACTTTCGAGCATTCGCAGCGCGCCATCACCTAAGTTTTGCGCTTTACGGTTACGAGCATCGAGCAATTGCTGCTTGTGATTTTCAAAGGTCTCGTAAATCTCTTCACGCTTACTGATGATATCGGCCAAAAACTGATCGCCACTGTTGGTCTCTGGATCAGCGAACTGGCTTTCAAGCTCCTCTAACTGTACTAGCAACTTTGCCATTTGCTCATCTGATTTCTCAGGCGTATTGGCAATGGATAACGCATTGGCAATCGACTGCCCAAACAGCTTAAACTGCGCACCAAATTGCGCTACAGCCTCAGCCGAGCCTAAGTTTTTACGCTTATGATTGAGCTTGGCTTTGCTTTGATTTAGGCTGGCATAAATAGTCGATATGTCGTCGATAATTTGCGTACGCACCGTGGCATCGGCTACATCCAACGTGCCCAACAGCTCAGTTAGTAAATCCAAACCTTGTGCGGTCTCATCGATTTTCTCTAGTACAGGTTTTAATTCAGCATTGGTTTCAGCGGTATTTAAGCGCTCACTGACATCGACCAATATGCCTTCGTAGCTTGATAGCGCCTCTTCGCCACTCAAAAACATCACGGTTTTTTCAGCGAGCTCGCTTTCTGCTTCTTCTAACTGTGTCTGCAATGCTTGTAGCTTATCGGCATCTAAATAACGCAAGTCTTCCAGACTAACCAAGCGACCTTTTTGGCGTCTTAATGCGGACAACTGATCGACATAATCACTGGCAGACTCAAAACTAGTGACACGTATCTGCCGCAAAATCTCACTTTGCTGCGTATCAGCATCGCTTAATGCGGTTTGGGTTTGCTTTTGGATGCTTTGTACTTTAGCGAACTCGTCAATGACCAGTTCAGCCGTGGCCGTCACTTCTTTAATACTGCTGGCGACTTCGCTCAGCTCAGGCTCAGACAACCAGTAATAGCTGTCAAAGAGTCGGCTGGTATTATTGGTCAGCTCTTCATAGAGCTTCTGTGACACGCTTTGATTGTCAATGAGGCGCGTGATGCTATAAAGGTCTGAGATACCGCGTACCAATTCTTTATTACCAATTTTGCCATAAAAACTGGTGCTCTCAGGCAACTCACTCACATACTCGTGTGAGGCATAAGGCGTGTGCCATATCTGCATCGGATGAATGCGAGATGGCTCGCTTTGGTCGCTAAACAGCACCAAACGCCCATCCTCTGCCAACGCCATACCGTTACAGTAAATAGGGTTTGCCAATTGCTTTTTAATCAAATTATAAGGAAACAGACCTGTAACGCCTAAGTCTCTGTCATAGAATAAGAATAGAACGTCTTCTCCATTTGGCGATACAATTTTACGCTTAAAGCGCAGGTCGGTAGCGCCAACATTATTGGCCTCAAACAGCTTATACTCACCGGTCTGTAGGTAATAACCACCCGGAAACATGATGCCGTGGTCTTCTGGTAGCTGGACACACGACTGTCCAATCGCATCCAAACGCAGCACCGCTTCGGTCAAAGTGTTATAAACAAAATAACGGTAGTCTTCTTCACGATAGGGCAATATTTTGAGCAGTATTAGACTACCCACTTTGGCATACGCAATTTCAGCATCCGTCAGCGATTGGGTGCGATCATTGACCGGTTCGCTATAAATCCCCTGGCCGGACTGCGTATTGTCCTCAATTTTGATGGTCAGATCGCCACCGACCGTTTCCACAAATATCGTATCCAAGATATTCATATGTGGGTATTTGCCATTGATCATCTGATCACGGGTGGTCTCAATCCAGTCGAAATCATAAGCAGGTGGCAACTCGATATCACGCTCGCCTCGATTATCCACATAAGCGACTTGCGCCGACTCTGGCGTACCTTGACTAAAATCTAATGCGAAACGGAACACTCGAATATCAGTGATGCGCTCACCAATCTGAAACGCCAACAGTAGCTTGCTGTCTTTCACTGTTATTTGAATCAGGCGCGTTTGCTTGTAATAGCGATATAACTCATTGAAGTCTTGGACAAAGGCATCTTGATCTAAAAAAGTACCCTTTAAATCGACTTCTTCGAGCTGATACTCTTCTTCGTTACCAGCTGGCTCGTTCAGACGATATAGCGACAATACATCCTTAATATTGCTCGCACGCTTGAGCCCCATAAAGACGTTATAACCAAATAGCAGATAATCACCAACCTGCACCATATCCTGCGCCACACAGTTGTGCTCGGTACGAATACGAGTACGGGCGATGACTTGCATCTGGGTGCTGCCAAACTCTTCGAGACGCGCATTATTTAGCGTCTGCGTCTGCTGCCCTAAACGGCCGCCTTGTTCCGTTAGACGTTTTTTGATGAGCTCATAAGCATTGCCTGAAGCAACTGCCTGATCGGTTTGGTTTGCTTGATTAGCATTATTATTGTCGTTGCTATTATCGTTGCTATCTGAGTTCTTTGAAGTTTGCGTATCCGCCATCGTTACTCGTCCGTTTCTGTTTTTACATAATATAGTCAATCCTTTATAAAAGAGCTACAGCGTTAACCTCGCTTGAAGTATCACATATACATCTGCACTCGGTTGCCTTGTATCTCTTTTAAACTGAATCCACTATAAGAGAATTTTGGGCAATAAAGGATCATTGAAAGTAAAGAAGCACTTGGCTAATCTAAGAAAACGAGTCGTCACTGCTGTTTTTTTAGATTAGCCAACTCATCGTTATTCATCGTTCTGAATCACCGTGAGTTAGCCAAAAAAATCTGCCGCCTAAACGACAGATTTTGAATTTCAGAGAATATTACTTATTTATACTGTTCGATAAAAACTTGCTTATTGGTAAAAAACTTACTCACTAATACTTACCCGTTAAGACTAGGCATTTAGACCCTATTAGTAAGTCGTTTTATCATCATTTTGCTGGTTAGATTTCATAGCTTGACTGGCCATCACGCCATTGATGATACCGCTCAATGTGTCTGACTTACCCGCTAAGCCATCAATGGCTTTACCGATAGACAGTGACTTGGCAAAGTTGTCAAAGAAATGCGCTTCGCCGCCAACAATATCGATTTTGGCTTTCTGTAGCGCCACTGCCAATACTTCAGCATTTTCTTTCGCAATCTCTTTACCAGCGTCAATAGAGGCAAGCGCTTCTTGCAAGGCAGTTTCAAGCCCCATGCGGAACTCTTCGTGTTCACGTGCTTCTTTGCTCATGCTACCCATGGCATTGAATTTTTCGACCAAACCATCTGCTTCGGCTTGGAAGTGCGCGCGAGTAACTTCGGCTTTTGCCAATCCAACTTCGCGTTCTGCTTTGGCACTAGACTCACCGCGAGCTGCAATGATTTCAGCATCGGCCATGCCTTTTTCGCGCTCAGCTCTGGCGGTAGATTCACCGCGAGCTGCGATGATTTCTGCGTCTACCATACCGATATCACGCTCAGCTTTTGCCTTAGACTCGCCGCGAGCAGCGATAACTTCGGCATCTGCCATGCCTTTTTCACGTTCTGATTGCGCTTCGGCTTGTCCTGTCGCTTTGATGATGTTGGCTTTAGCAATGCCTTCTTTTTCAAGCGATGAAGCCTTGGCTTCTTGAATAGCGGCTTCGGCGAAACCATGTGCCGACTCTTCTGCTTTGATACCTTCGGCCATTTTAATTTTGGCTTCTGAATCTTTGGCTGATGCTTCAAGATTAGCGGCAGCAAGCGTCGTAATCTCAACAGCTTTGTGCTTAGCAGACAACTCTTCTGCTTCGGCTTTTTTGACCTGACGTACTTTGAGCTCTTCGGCATCGGCTTCTGCTGCTAAGACGCGTGTTTGCTTATTTCGATCCGCTTCACTAACTTCTCGAACTTCTTTGATACGCTCTTCTTCTTGCGCAACGGTTTTGTCCACTGCGATACGTTCACGAATGACGTTAGCGATTTCTTTTTTCTCAAGCTCAATCGCGCGTTCAGCTTCGATACGTTGCAAGTCAACTTCACGCTCACGAGAGACGATTTCTAAATCACGAGCACGCGTGACTTTTTCTTCTTCGATCACGACTGCACGCAGACGATTCTGTCCAGCCACTTCTATTTCACGCTGCTGATTCTCACGCTGAATGGCCAAGTCTTGCTCAACCGTGATAATAGCGGTTTCAGACTTTTTACGCTCTTCTTCTTCAATTTTGCGAGTTTCGGCAGTTTCGCGTGCAATCACTGACGAGATTTCACGCTTCTGCTTGGCTTCTGCATCAGCTTGTTGACGCTCAAGCTCAAGCATGGCTTCAACAGTTTCAACATTTTTCTTTTTAACCGCTAGCTCTTCATCACGCTCAAGTTCATTAGTAATAACATTTTGCGTAGCCGTCAACTGGGTAATCTTTTTGATACCTTCAGAATCCAAGATATTGCTTGAATCTAATGATACTTTTGGCGTTTGCTCCAGATAGTCAATCGCAACATCTTCTAGGACATAACCATTTAGATCATTACCAATTTCTTTGACAATACTGTCACGAAACTCGCTGCGATTTTCGAAAAGTTTGACAAAATCAATCTGTTTACCAACGGTTTTTAATGCTTCAGAGAACTTTGCATTAAACAGCTCATTAACAGCGACTTTATCTGATGCTCTATCTACCCCAACCGATTTGGCGACTTTTAGCACATCTTCTTCGGTTTCATTGACGCGTAAATAAAATGCCACGGTAATATCAGCACGCATGTTGTCTGCGCAAATCAAACCTTCTTTACCGCGTCTGTCCACTTCTAATGTGATGAGCGATATGCGCATCAATTCTTTTTTATTGATAACTGGCCAAACAAAACCACCATCAAAACGTACGGCTATTTTACTAACGCCGTTAATAATCAGCGCTTTACCCTGCTCAACCTTTACATAAAAGGCTTTGAGCATCAGCAGCGCTGCCATGACGAAAACAAACGCCAGCACAACCACCACGCCGACGATAATGAGTATGTCCATATTCATTCCTTTAATTAAAACATTCTATAATCAACTCCATGTAAATCAGATACGGTGGCAAGCGTGCTAAACCTAGTGTTTACCGTGCTTTTTATAGCACGTGCGCTTTGCAGCCCTGCTAATCACCGTCGCTATATCTGAGTCACCTTGAACCGACTATAATCAAATTTAAAACTGTTAATCTCATTCTTCCAAATAGATAGTGCTATTCATACCTTTACAATGCTTCTTTATCTTCCACAACAGCAACTCGATAAGTATTGGCATCTGTTAAATACTCAACCAACATCACTTTATCCCCTTGCTTTAGCAAATTATCATCGATATCTGAGCGTATCTTTAGTATCAACCCTGCACCGCCATCATTAAGCTCTGCTTCGCCATGCTTATGTGTCACGCTAAGTGTGCGTACCACAGCAATTTTACCTATATTGCTAGAAGCATTACGTTTAGGAATTCTGGCAATGTTTTTGCGAATGGGTGAAATAATGAGACCTGTTAACCACATAGATACCACCAAGACAAGAACAAATGCACCAGTGCCAAAGACGTAATACCAAAGACCAGAATCAAAATTTTGGTGTAAAAAACTGGTGTATAAATAGCTTAACAACCAACCAATCAAACTGATTAAACTAAGAATAATGATGAGAGGTACGCCATACAAACCAAATTTGAGTAAAAGTCCAGAGACAAAACCCGATGAAGTTAAGTCACCACCGTCTCCAGTTGCATCACCTATATCGACTGTATCCATATCTGCCATACCTAGTAAGGAAACTATCCAATACAAGGTCACAAACATCACCAATCCAGTAAAAATCACCGTAGGGTATAGACTGATGTTAGTAATGAATACTAAAAACGACTCTTGCATTACACGCTTTCTCCTTTTATGTACCTATAACCTAGGTTTTCAGAATCAACTTATGTTTCTTTATTAATAATTATATAGATATCTCACTATATAATATATAGATTTCGTCATTATCGGCCCCAAACGGGAGAGCGAATGACCCCGCCAGCCTCACTGCTAATCGTAAAATTGGTGTTACCCGTTAGTGATTGAATAACCAAATTTCCCATATTAATAGAGCCTTGATTACTCACTGCAGAAGCGCTCATCGGATAGACTGCATACTGTCCAGATGGGGACAATCGTGCAGGCTCATCGAGTCTTGTTTCTGCTAGAAATAGTATCTGACCTGTAGCCAATGTCATAATTGCAGCTTTACTGCCATCAAGATAAGCCAATTGCTGCCCATCTGAGCTGAGCTGAGGACTGGCGGCATAGCTGCCCGTGGATAAACGCTTGACCTGTCCATCATCGAAACGGTATCGATAGATACTTGGACGTCCAGCACGTACTTTGTCACTGGTATAAACGAAGCTTTTGCCATCTGCCGCATAACTTGGCTGTACTTCTGTACTCGGCAGTGTCGTCAACCGTTTGGTACTACCGTCGCTGAGATGCATCTCATAAATATCTGCATTACCATCAATGGTAGAGCTATAGAGCATCTTTTGACCATCAGGTGAGAATGACGCAGACAAGTTACTGCCTTCTGCAGTCACCACCAGATTTTTAGTGTTGCTTTTTTGATCATAGATATAAATATAGGGGTGTTGACGAGCGACTTGTTTACTATAAGCAAGCATTTGGCCATCAGCTGACCACGCAGGCGCATAGATATATCCCTTTAACTGATCAATTAATTGGCGATCACTACCGTCGGGACGGATACTATAAAGCGTCGATATTTTTGCGGCACCCATGCCATGCTCTTCTACATAAGCAATACGCCCTTGGCGATCTATTATTGGCATTTGAGCGGTTAGTGGGTTGCTCGCAGTCATATCTACCGATGTTTTCGATACGCTACTCGGCAATGTCTGACAGCCCGCTAAAACACTAATCGCAGCGATGATAACGGTGCTGCTTGTCAGACGCACATTTATCGTTGGTTTTAATACAAAAGCTTTTAGCATAAGACAAGTCCAATAGTCGTTCATAGATAGATTTGTTATAAATAAACATTTATAAGTTATCGATAGCTACGCTACACGATAGTGTTTAGATATAAAAAGTTACACTAGTGTAACGTACATTTAACTTTGATTTTAGACAAAAAAAGCCCCACTATTCGTGAGGCTTTTTTAAACAGATATATCGTGTTAAACAATAATTTTAGATAATACTCGTTGTACCCAAACTACCTGTAATGACTGAGTCATTTATAGGTAGATTTATTCAGAAACGGCTTTAAAGTGCGCAACTTGGCTGTCGTTCTTAATAGTCAGAATAGGCGTATTATTGACATTGTTATTAATACTGTACTTGCCATCTACAGTCGCTAAAGCTGCCGCATCAAAACTAGCCTGAGGCTCAGGACATGCCATCATTGTGCTCATACCTTGACTGAGGATTACCTCACCATCTGTCACACTATAGCCTGCACCCATGCTGTTACAAGTATTTATAAACGCAACTCGATTGTTACCTTCGATGGTCATAAATTTTAAAGTAAGTGGTTTACTCTCATCAATAAACAAAGAATTTATACGTTCACCATTAGTATTCTTAGCATCGACCAGTTGCCAATTATTGGCTTGCAGGAGGTCTGATGTGACTGGTTGAGTGACTGGCGCGGTAATACTTGTGGTCTGGCAACCAGCAGCCAGTGTGCCTATCGCCAGTGTTGCCGCCATCATCATGCTAGTTATGTTCTTCATATAAACTCCTATAGTGATTTTATTCAACAGATTAAAAAACAATATTACGTACGCTCAATGAACGTTATCGTTAGCGCGTGTTTGATATTCAACCATAGCACTGACAACGACTATTGCTGCATGTTCAACACGCTTTATTATAATGGACTTATTGCTTTATTCATTGACCAAAATAATGTAGACCATTATGCATAACGAATACCTGATTGTCATTATAGATTGAGTATATGATTGCAACAATCATTAGGGTCTGTTGAACATTCAAATGTGGTACTGGCAGTAGCTATTTTTTAGACAATACGCAGTGAAATTTTTGATACCTAGTCGTTCTAGGTTAGATAATTTCACCATGTATTGGCAAAAAATAGCCCTGCCCTGAAAGGCTGATGCTAAAACCACCCCAAACGTTGTTATAAACCTAGCCAAGGTCTCGACATTATCGTCGGTTTACGCCTAGTTTGATGCGATTTTAGCGATCAGCAGTCCTAATATTTGAATGTTCAACAGACCCTAGTACTGCTTGAAAGCTTTTTGCTAACCTAGCTTGCCAGATATAGCGCGAGCTGCTAACACTTTTTAAAAGCAGGCAGATAAGCGGTTAGACTTGCCAACCAATCTTCCAAAGCAGTAATGGATGCATTTATGCTATAATCCACCCTATTCATTCCATAACTATAAGTACGATTATGATGACTAAAAAATCCCTTATCCAATCTCCAGAAGCCATAGAAAAAATGCGTGTCGCCGGTAAACTTGCCAGTGATTTGTTGGTTATGTTGGACGAGCACGTAAAAGTAGGCGTTAGCACCGAAGCGTTAAACCAAATTGCTCATGACTATATTGTCAATGTACAAGGTGCCATCCCTGCTCCACTCAACTATAATGGTTTCCCAAAATCAATCTGCACCTCGGTCAACCACGTGGTTTGTCATGGTATCCCAAGTGAGAAAAAACTGCTAAAAGATGGCGATATTATTAATATTGATGTGACCGTGATTAAAGATGGTTATTATGGCGACACCTCAAAAATGTGGATCGTTGGCAATGGCTCTATTATGGCCAAACGTATCTGTAAAGTGGCACAAGATGCCCTCTATGCAGGTATGAGTGTCGTCAAAGACGGTGCGCGTTTGGGCGATGTTGGTGCTGCCATTCAAGAAGTGGTCGAGCCTGAGCGTTTCAGTATTGTGCGTGAGTTCTGTGGACATGGCATCAGTAATGAATTCCATCACGAGCCACAAGTTATGCACTATGGCAAAAAAGGCACTGGCTTTGAGTTAAAGACGGGCATGACATTCACCATTGAGCCTATGATTAATGAAGGCAAATGGCAAACCAAAATCTTGCCAGATGAATGGACGGCCATTACCAAAGACCGTAAGCTATCTGCTCAATGGGAGCACACGATGGTCGTCACAGATAATGGCTGTGAAGTATTTACTGCCCGCCCTGAAGAAGATTTAAGCTTTTTAACTCAGTAATATAATAAAAGATCGCTTAGGCGGTCTTTTTTTTAGACTATAATCAAGATGAATTAAGTATTATGCTTACTGATTTTTATAATTCTAATAACCATGTCCTTCAAATAATAAAACAACCTTAAGCTCAAACAGCTGCCTTTAAACTCTTAACTGGATAACACTTATGTTTAATTGTGATATCACTTCTATTGACCTAACGTCCCTACCTTTGCTACCTGATGATGCAGCAACAGATACATCAGTATTAATGGATAACGACGCGGCCGAAAAATGGCTACTGGAGATACCTAAATGGTTGACTCAAATTAATGAAGACATCAATCGAGCACTTGAGCGTGGTGTCAATATTCGTCAATTGGTTGAGGTTCGTTCCTGTGCCATCGATGAGTTACTGATTGCTTTATTTAAATTTTTTGAGTTAGATAAAACTGACTTGGCTTTTTTTGCTACTGGTGGGTATGGGCGTGGCGAGTTGTCTCTGTATTCAGACATCGATATTTTACTACTATCTCCTGATGAAATTGACACTGATACTAGTGGAAAGATTGATCGCTTGGTAGCGTTGCTATGGGACATAGGATTGGATCCTGCACTTTCTGTGCGTACGGTTGAAGATGCCTTAGAAGCGGCACTCGATCACACCATTGCCAGTGCTCAGTTAGAAGCTCGACTGTTGATTGGCAATGAAGACTTGCAAGATGTTCCAGTAAAAATTGTCAATGAGCAGTGGTCGCCCCGTCAGTTTTTTGAAGTGAAAATTGAAGAGGCTAAGGCACGCCACTTACAGCACAATGCCACAGAGTACAATCTTGAGCCAAATATCAAGACGGCGCCTGGTGGTTTACGCGATATTCATATCATCGGTTGGGTAACCAAACGCTACTTTCGAGTTGGCAAATTATATGACTTGGTGCAGCAAAATTTTTTGACGGAAAAAGAGTTTGACGAGCTAAATTTTGCAGAAGGTTACCTCTGGCAAATACGTCACTATTTGCACGTATTGACCGGTCGTAACGAAAACAAGTTACTGTTTGATTATCAGCGTGAGATTGCCCAACTGATGGGCTATGAGACTCAGCCAGATGATGAACCTAATGCCGCGGTAGAACGCTTTATGCGCGATTATTATCGCTGCGCCATGCAGATATCAACGCTGTCCGAGATGCTAACCAATCATTATTACGAAACGATTATAGAACCAAGACTGACCGATGATGAGCGTCCAAAAAAACATCCTATCAATGCACGCTTTAACCAAATCGGTGATCAAATATCCATGGCGCATCATCGCGTCTTTGCTCAGCACCCTGACGCTATTTTAGAGATGTTTTTATTGATGGGTCAGCACAATATTAAAAACGTCCGCACCCATACCCTACGCGCGCTAAAAATTGCTGCACGTGGTATCGATCAAGTTTACCGTGACAACCCCGCTCACCAGGCACTGTTTTTAGCCAATCTAAAAGAACAAAACTATCTTTTTCATCGCCTTCGTACGATGAATCGTTACGGCGTTTTAGGTAACTATATTCCTGCATTTTCACAAGTGACGGGGCTGATGCAGTATGACTTATTTCATCGTTATACCGTTGATGCACATACCTTGTTTTTGATTCGTATCCTACATCGTTTCACTGACCCACGGTTTTATGAAGACTTCCCGCTGGTCAGCTCTATCTTTCAACGTATCGAACGAAAAGAAATCTTGGTACTGGCAGCAATGTTCCATGACATTGCTAAAGGACGTGGTGGCAATCATAGTGAGCTCGGTCAAACCGAATCCATTGAGTTTTGCTTGACTCATGGCATGAGTTTGGCGGATGCTAACTTGGTTGGTTGGCTGACACGTTACCATTTATTAATGTCGATGACCGCTCAGAAAAAAGACATCTCAGACCCAGAGATTGTGACCATATTCTCGGATCTGGTAGGCAATGTTACCCATCTCAATCATCTATACGTGCTAACCGTCGCTGACATGAATGCCACCAATCCACAATTATGGAACAGTTGGCGCGCCACTCTAATGAAACAACTATACTCACAGACTCGTCGTATTTTGCGTGCTGATATTGATGCACCCACCAACCGCCAAGATATGATCAGTGCCACACGTAAACAAGCCTTAACCATGCTAGATAATGTGAACAATCAGCATATGAATCGCGATGAAGTCCTGAGGTTATGGGATGATTTGGGTGATGAGTATTTCTTGCGTGAGATCGCTGAGGATATTTTATGGCATACCGAGGCTATCTTGAATCACCCCCCCATTGGACTTGCATCCAATACAGATAGTCCACCGCTAGTCGTGCTACGTGAGCATAGAGAGCTGGCACTTGATGCCGTTCAGGTATTTGTTTACACCCAAGATCAAGAAAACTTATTTGCGGTTACCATGGCAGTGTTCGATCAGATGAATCTGGACGTCTTAGACGCACGAATCATCACTGCTACCCGTGATTTTGCATTGGACTCTTATGTGCTACTAGATCCTAACGGTACACTATTAATTGACGAAGACAGCCAAAAGGACCTCAAACAACGTTTGATTAGTGCCTTTAAAGATCCAACAGTACTAAAAATCACAAACAAGCGGATTCCACGTCAGCTTCGAAACTTTGAGGTAACCACGGTTATCAATTTTGAATTCAATGAAGCCTCAGATCAACACGTCATGAGCTTGGAAACGCTGGATCAGCCTGGACTATTGGCACGAGTTGGACAAGTATTTTTGGAAGAGAAAATTGAGGTACATGCTGCCCGTATTACCACCTTAGGCGAGCGTGCAGAAGATATGTTTTATATCAGTGATCATAACGATAAGCCGCTATCTACTGACAGACTTGAATCTCTGAAAGCAGCACTGCTTGCCAGCCTAAGTGTGCAAAAAGACTGCCCTCTTTATTAAATATCACTCAAGAGTTAATAAAAACATAATAAAAAAGCATGACATTGATAAAACAATCAGTGTCATGCTTTTTCTGTCTAATTTTTTTAATATCTAATCTTTTTAACATCTAAGGCGCACCTCAGAGCAAAGTTAATTCCTATAAAGTACTTTTGTATATAATCTCACTAGCATGTTCATTAAGTTCATCATCAGCGAGGTCTGGCGGTAGAACCTCTGCTTCAGTCTGTTTTTGCGTCAGAATTATACGCCCAGTATCGACCTCTCTTTGTAACAAACAATGTAAACTGGCCAAATGAAAACTTTGATCAAAATACTCATACAGCTGTCTTAAGGAAATAGGTGAATTGGCATGTACGTCTGGATAAAGACTGTCTTCTGCCAAGATAATCATCTCATTCAGCGCTTCTTCACGTTGCAACTCATCTTTATCAATCTTGCGTTGCAAAATATTAGCCATGCGACCTTTTAGTGACAACATGACAATAAAAATCACTGTCTGCACAGCAAACAAGGCAATGTACTGCCATACAGGCAGCATCATGCCCAACAACTTACTGAGCAGCATCAATAACATCGCCACGATGACATAGCTGACCAACTGCCATAAAAACCACATCATCAAGCTATTTTCACCGTACCAAAACAGTTTTCTCTCTTTACGGCTAATGAGCTGCTGACGCGCTTGCCACCAACATTGTTCACGCTGTTTTAATAGCTCATATAGTTTATCTCGCGATAAGTTATCGTCAGAATTTTTATCATTGATATCTTTAGCGTTTGGACTATCGGGTTGTGTAACACTAGGCATATCAAATTATCCTTACCATAAACTATCATCAAGGCTGACAGCGGCTTATTGTACTGCTATTAAGAAAAAGACAAAAAACAAGAGAAGTGCTACACTGCTTGAATGTAATTTTTCTTTATAACTTTATTATTAATTGTCTATTATAGTTACCCTACTTATGAATCACAACTTAACGTATCTGCATCCTTACCCTTTCGCAAAAATGGCAGCGTTACTTGCCAATAGCACGCCAGCCGATAGCTACAGTGAAATCAAACTAGGCATTGGCGAACCAAAACATGAGCCACCAGCATTTGTACTGGACGTACTACAAGAAAATTTGGACAAAATAAGTCGTTATCCAACCACCAACGGTATGTTTGAACTGCGTCAGACCATCGCTCATTGGCTAGAAAAGCGGTTTTTCTTAAATCATGTCGATGCCAATAGCGAAGTATTACCGGTAATGGGTACGCGTGAGGCTATTTTTAGCTTGGTACAAGCAGTTGTCGATCATAAAGTCATCGACACAGCAAACCATTCGTTGTCTGTATCAGGCAAGCCTCCTGTGGTTGTGATGCCCAATCCGTTTTATCAAATCTACGAAGGCGCAGCGATACTGGCACAAGCAGCACCCTACTTTATACCCTGCACAGTAGATAATGACTTTAAAGGAGATTACCGAGCAGTACCCAAAGAAGTGTGGGAGCGTACTCAGCTATTATTCGTTTGTAGTCCTAACAATCCAACTGGCTCTGTCATGACAATGGATGATTGGGAGTATCTGATTCGTCTGTCAGATCAATACGACTTTATCATTGCCAGCGATGAATGTTATAGCGAGCTGTATTTTGATAGCGCACCTATTGGCTTATTACAGGCTTGCGCGACACTGGGTCGTCATAAATTTAAAAACTGCATCGTTTTTCATTCTTTATCTAAACGCTCAAACCTACCAGGTTTACGCTCGGGTTTTGTAGCCGGTGATGCCAATATTTTGCAGGCTTATTTACAATATCGTACCTATCAGGGCTGTGCGATGCCGATACCGCATCAGCTGGCTTCTATCGCTGCTTGGCAAGATGAAAAACATGTGGCAAATAATCGCTCACTCTATCAAGAAAAGTTTGCCTTATGGATGTCTGAGCTTGGTGAGCTATTAGAGTTACGGATGCCTGATGCAGGATTTTATTTTTGGATAAAAGCGCCTGAGCAGTTCAATGGTGATGATGAGCTGTTTGTCAAAGCGCTATACGAGCAGGCAAATATTCATGCATTAGCAGGGCGCTACCTCTCACGTGAAATAAATGGTAAAAATCCTGGGTACGGATATGTACGTGTTGCTCTGGTCGCTAGTGTCGATGAAAGCCGTGAAGCGATAAGCCGTATTCAAAAATTGCTTGGTGCATAGCGTCTATAAATAGTTGCGTCAAACAGTCGCTTTACATGCCTTAATTTTCAAGAATCATAGAAACCTCTAATAGCCACAATATAAATATGGTTATCAGAGGTTTTTTTCTATAATATAGTCGATCTACTATAAAATAAATACAGAGATACGGATTACATTTTGCGCCGCCTCTGTCTGCGTAGGCACAGCAAACGAGTAAAATGTAATCCGTATCGCGTGGTTGTATCTCTTTTATTTGGGACTGATTATAGTGCTATAGTAAATTATCTTTTACCTAGGTCATCAAGGATGATGCCATGCCCCATCTTGATTTTACCCAGCCGCCCTTCGATGTACTCAGTTTGGCTGAACGCCAAAGCATCAGAAAAAACACGCAAATACGCTATCTTGCTAAAGATGAAAGTTTGCTTGCAGAAGACTTACAGTACCTTTATGTAGTCATTAAAGGACATGTTGAGCAATTACTCGACGGTGAGTTTGTCGTCTCTTATTTAGGTAGCAATCATTCTGATCACCTTAATAACAATGATTGGTTCGATAGCCGTCGCCAGCCTGAGTCACTGACTGATAACACTCTCACCAAAGAGGCGACAGGGCTTGCAGATACAGCTAGAACTTATCAATTTCGAGCAGCCGAAGATACCTTGCTTCTCCAAGTAGCTGGTAGCACAGTTGACAAAATCAGCGCTCAAAACCATCTAGTTCGCCAAATGCTATCAGACAAGCTTCCTGAGCGGCTCAAAGCACTACACCAGCGTCGTCATAACACAGGAGCTCATCCAACCATCTATACCAATCAACAAGAAGTGCAGCAGATCATGCTGCAACCAGTGATTGATGTCCGTTTACTTCCAGTACATATCGTTGATGCCAATAATAGCCTGTATGACGCTGCTAGCGTTATGACTCAAATAGGAATAAAGCACGTACTGGTCAGACCTTCAAATCATGTACAAACGATAAAAGAAGATGTACAAGAGACATCATACGGTATAGGTCATCTACTAGGTATTTTAACCGATACCGATATTTGCCGCGCCGTGAGCGAACAGCAAAACCCTGCCACTACGCCATGTCAAGATTATGCCAATTTTAACCTGCGCACCATCCAGTCTGATGATGAGATTGGCGATGCGCTACTGACCATGACTCGCTATCGTATCCATAGACTGCCTGTACTAGATTATCAAGGTAAAGTTATAGGTATCCTTGGACAAAGCGACATGCTCGCTCATATCAGCCATCATTCACAGCTCATCAGTATTCAAATTGAACAAGCAAAAGATGTGACTAGTCTAGATACCGCAGTCGAACTTATCGGTCGTTATATTCGTGCACAGCATCAAAATGGCGTCAAAATCGGCAATATCAGTCGCATGGTACAAACGCTCAATGCACAAGTATTTACCAAGCTTTGGCAACTTATCGTACCAGATGAGGTCATGAACAATACCTGCCTCATCGTCATGGGCTCAGAAGGTCGTGGTGAGCAAATCATGCGTACTGACCAAGACAATGCGCTCATCATACGTGACGGATACACACATCCTGATTTAGCACAGTTTGCCGATTCTTTTAATCATCATTTAGCAAACCTTGGCTATCCTCTATGTGATGGTAATATCATGATGACCAACCCTATGTGGCGGCAACCTATTAGCAGCTTTAAAGCTCAAATTGGTCTCTGGTTTAGAAATACTGATCCGATGCATGGCATTTATTTATCTGCCATCTTCGATGCTGAATACGTCTGCGGTGATGAGTCGCTCCTGATGCAAATACGCCAACATTTAAAAGTAGCCCACCGACAGTCAGACCCTATGTTTGTACGTCAGTTCGCACGCGCCGCACTGCAGTTTGGTGACGTAAACCAATGGTGGCAAAAGTTTGTCCCACTACTGGGTAGCAAGTCAAACTCGCAAGATATTGATCTAAAAAAAGCCGGTATCTTTCCGCTGGTTCATGGTATCCGAACCTTGGCATTAGAAAATAACATTTTAGAAGCACCCAGCACCAAAAACCGACTCAAAGCCTTGGTACAAACTCAAGCCTTGACACAAGAGCGTGCCGACACTTTATTAGAAGCATTAGAGTTTTTTATGGCGCAGCGCTTATCCGTTGCGCTCTCTACTGACGATAAGTATGCTCGGCAAGTAAATCCAATGACGTTAACTGCGCTTGAGCGTGACTTGCTAAAAGAGTGTCTAGCTGTGGTAAAAAGCTTTAAAGCTCAACTACGCCAGCACTATCAATTAGAGATTTCATAAATGGATGAACAACCACTATGAGTTGGCTACAGCAGTTGTCTTGCACTTGGCAAAAGACTCAACTACAACGTCCAGAACTGGCATCGATGTTTAGCCAACCTATGGCTGAGCAGTGGGTCGCTATTGACTGCGAGATGACAGGACTTAATCCTAAAAAACACCATTTATTATCGGTTGCGGCTATTCATATCAATGGTAATACGATCGACACAAGTAATGGTCTGCATTTAGTCTGCAGACCACCTGTGATGCCAGACCGCGATACGATTATAATTCACGGTTTACGTACCGCTGATGTTGAACATGGTATGAGCTATGAGGAGATGTTAGCGCTATTGCTACCATTTATAAACAACCGCCCTGTAGTGGGTTTTTGCCCGCAAATTGACACCGCTTTTTTAAACCCATTGGTTAAAAAGTATATGGGCTCGACACTACCAAATAAAATCATAGATGTACGTCATTTATACAGTCGCCGTATGAGTGGTCATACTCAAGGTCTTTCTAGCCAACATCAGCATCTAACCAATATCTTAGCCCATTACAATATTCCTGAACTGGGTGCTCATGATGCTTACAACGATGCCATTATGACCGCAATGGCGTTTTTGCACGTACGCTAAGCACGCTGTTTGACGAAAAAATCAAACTGTTAACATGCCTCTGCATCTACGAGAAAGCCTTAACTCATGTTAGTATAGTCGGCTTTTACCACTTACTAAAAGATGCTCATGCGACCTATTTCTGAACGCTCTCGTTACTCTGCCATTGCTACTAAAATTTCACCAATACTTCATCATCTACGACCGTTCAGTCAAGCTAGTAAGTCATTGGCGGTGCTGGCCTTAACAGTAACGCCACTATATGCGCAAGCAGCACTGCCAGAGGCGATTCAGGCAGCCTTAGCGCGCGCCAATTTAACAGAAGCGGATATCAGCATGGTCATCACCCCGGTGGGTGATAAAAATGACAGCCACTTACCTACGCCCATTCAAGTGATTGATAGCAGCCAACAAGCTGTGGCAAATAGTGCACAAAACCATACTGATGACAGCCAGCCAAACGCTCAAAAAGACAATCATCAAAACAGTAATAAAAACAATAGCAATAGCATTACCCAACAAAGCGCCTTAGTGACCATTGAACGGCGAACCATTGAGCAACATGAGAAAAAAATACATGCCTATACCGATGATGCTTATACCTACCAAAGCGTAGAAAGCATTCCCGATGTACTTGACGACCAACCCAAAGCGGCTATCAACCCGCATGAGAGTCGCGATGCAAACGGCAAAAACACCAATACGGGCTCGACTCATATCTCGTTTTCGCCATTAATTAGCCACCAGCCAAACACGGCGCGCACACCTGCCAGCACCATGAAACTGGTGCCAAGCTTTATTGCGCTAGACACCTTAGGCGCTGATTTTGTTTGGCTCACTCGGGTGTACCATACCGGTATTATTGTAGGCGACCGCTTATACGGCGATTTGGTGATTCAGGGCAGCGGCGACCCAAAAATGACGCACGAGCGGCTACATCAGCTGCTTTACCATGTAAAACAAGCAGGCATTAAACATATTGATGGCAATATTATTGTAGATACGGCAATTTTTGAGCAAGTGGCTAAAGACCCCGCCGCGTTTGATAATGCGCCGCTACGCCCTTATAACGCCAGCCCAGATGGCTTTTTGGTTAACTTTAGCAGTATCGGTATTAAAAGCCAGCCGTTAAACAATGGGCAAGCGCAATTAACCTATACGCCGCAATTGGCCAATTATCAGCTGCCAAGTGTGGTCGATACTCGTACAGGGGCGTGTGCATCTGCCAATTACAGCTTAAACCCGCAGTGGCAAACCAATCGGCTGCAGATAAATTCTGAGCTGCCAAGTAGCTGCGGCGAGCATGTTTTTTATATTGCCTATCCTGATGCCAAAGATTTTGCCGCTCGCGTACTGGCAGACAAATGGCACGCGCTAGGCAACACGCTAAGTGGTCAAGTCATCAGCCAAGAACGCCCTTACAGCACTTTAATTAATACTCATAAAGCAGGTAGCCTAGCCGCGCTACCATTATCGCCACTGCCTATTGTCAGCTACCCGTCGCTCACATTGGCACAGCAAATTTATGACATTAACCATTTTTCAAACAATGTCATGGCCGAACAAGTGGCATTGTCTATTGGAGCGTATCACGCAACCTCAGTGGCGGCCAACGCTACCAGTCAGGTAACCGCTGCTAGCCAAGCAACTGCTACTAATGTAGGCACACCTGTTACCATACAAGGCGCCACCAGCCTATATAACTTTGGCAGCCCGCATCACACCAATTACCCTGCAACGCTACAAACCATTAATGAGTGGTGGCAGACGCATTTAAAAACGCCGCCACCACACCTCACCAACGGTTCTGGCCTGTGCCGTACGTGTACCATCAGTGCCGCCAATTTAAGCGAGCTGCTAAGCTATGCATACGACAGCCCAAGCTTTGGGGTGTATGTAGACTCTTTAGGGGTGGCAGGCGTTAATGGCACCATTGCCACCCATGGCGAGCGGTTACCTGACTCGGCTGCTATTGGGCGGGCGTGGATTAAAACCGGCACCTTAAACAACGTGACCTCAATGGCCGGTTATGTTAAAGGGCAATCGGGGCAAGATTATACCGTGGTCGGGCTGATTAACACCGATCAGGCGCTCAATATATACGCGGCCAGAACCGTATTAGATGCCATGTTAGATTGGACAGCACAGCACTAAAAATAGTGCAACATAGTGGCTGTATAATCGTGCCCATATGATAGGGCATATCTACTCATGCTAAGGCGTGTCGTCAACAATCACATGGATACATTCAGTGGTCTTAAACAGCAGTCTTAAAATGGCTAGCAACGATGACACGCCCGCACGATAATAACTTACCAACCCCTTGTTGTTTTACATTGATATAGGCCATTTTATGCCACACGCTACCGCCAGCTTACGTAAAAAAAATAAACCGCAGGCACGCACGCCGTCAGCATTCAAGCTGCCATTGTATGTGGGGTTTTTTGTGATTGGTTACATTTTAGCCAACGCTATTTTTATGGCTATACAAATCAAACTAACGCTCAGCCCACACGTTGTGATGACGGTGTCGGTGCTGGTTGGCGCTTATATTGCGGCACACAAATTCATCAAATATAAACAGCGCACACTCACCATTAGTGAGATGAACCGCATAACCGTTGGCAACGTGGCCGCCATGTGGTTGTTAAACGTACTGTATATGGCAGGGTTATGGTTTTTCTTGTTTACGCCAATTAGCCGCGAAGTATTAACAGACATGGCCACACAGCAGCCCTTGCCGTTACTTGGCGCCCTGCTTATGATGATAGTGCTGACCTTGATTAGCGCGCGGTTAGGGTTATGGGGGTTTAATCGCTTATTAGCGCCCAAATAAATACAGCGATGCCATTAAACGGTTTGGCACAATTTGGCATGAAAAACTAGCATTGAAATCCGGCATGAAAAACCCAGTTTTCAAAACAATGAGGAGTCAACACGATGGACATCATCTTTTTTGATAATATCGACAAGCTTGGGCGCATCGTTTTAACCGCTGTCATGGTTTATATGCTCATTGTGATTACCACAAAAATATCGGGCAAGCGCTCAACCTCTCAGCTAAACAATTTTGATTGGATTGTGACGGTGATGATTGGCTCACTGGGTGCCAGCACTATTTTACTAAAAGACATCCCTTTTGTAGAAGGCGCAGCCTCTATTATTACGCTGTATGTTTTACAATTTTTGGTCACCAAGTACGCTTCTATCTCGCCGCCCTTTAGCGATGTCATACTATCCGAGCCTCGTATTGTTTTTTACCAAGGCCAATTTTTATATGATGCCATGCGTGATGAACGCTTAACGCGGCAAGAACTTGAATCTGCCATGCGGGCAGATGGCATAAATAGCTTTGCTGATGTTGAAGCGATTGTATTTGAATCTGATGCCAAACTCACTATCATTCCTAATACCCAAAACAGCGTAAAAGATGGCACGGTGTCTGAAACCTTGTTGCCACTCATGAATGACTAAGCATCAAAAATTTCACTGCATATTGTCTAAAAATAGTCACTGCCAGCACCACATTTGAATATCAAACAGACCCTAGTGCGTATTCTCATTTTAAAAACGGCAATAAAAATGAGATAAATGGCAGTCAAACAAAAAATAGCGCGGTTAGGTCGTGTCATCAATTAGCAACAGCAAGCCTGTTATAAACTTTATAGGACAGCCCTCATGAAAGTAAGATTATTAACCGTTGGTAATAAAATGCCAAGCTGGGTACAAACCGGTTTTAATGAATACTATAAACGCATTCAACCCATGCTCAGCACCGAAATCATTGAGCTAAGCGCAGCCAAGCGTGCCAAAAACCCGTCCGATGCCAACTTGGCACAATACCGTGAGCAAGAAGGTCAGGCCATACTGGCCGCCAATGCCGCTGCCACCCGCGAGCAGTTATGGGTGTTAGATGTTAAAGGTAAAGCGATATCGACCGAAGGCTTGGCAGACAAACTTGCCGATGCCATGCAGCAAGGAGATGATATTGCATTAGTGATCGGCGGCGCTGATGGTGTATCACCAGAAGTATTGGCAAAGGCAGACGTTAAGCTATCGTTATCGGCACTCACCTTACCGCATCCATTAGTACGTGTTGTGCTTATGGAACAGCTATACCGAGCAATGAGTATTAATAATAATCACCCTTATCACCGTGGTAATTAGGGCGTGTTTGATTCATGGTTTTGAGGTGGGCATGCTGATGTAAAAATGCCATGCTGCCTTTAAATTGATTAAAAACTGGATTGAAAAACCATTACCCGCCCTAATAAACGCTACATGACTTATTCAAACATCCCCACGCTTAAAGCAAGCCATCAGCCAAGCTTGACTGATGCCACAACCCCCATCAATGCTGAGGCTGCGTGGGGTGATGTGCCTACTGCACTCAAAAATGCCGCGCGCTTACCTGCCTTATTCATATCGCATGGTGCGCCCACATTGGCGCTTGAGCAATCAGCCACCACCAGTGCGCTGGCACGTATTGGGCACAATTTACCCAAACCTCGCGCCATCGTTATTATGTCGGCACATTGGCAATCATCTAAGCTTGAAACCAATAGCAACCCACAACCAAAAACATGGCATGATTTTTCAGGTTTTTCGCCTGAACTGTACGAAATACAATACCCAGCTGCTGGTCATCCAGTGTTTGCAGAATCATTGGCACAACAGCTCACGGCACGTGGTATTACTTGTAGTGTCAACCCGTTACGTGCCTGCGACCACGGGGTATGGGCGCCGCTTAAACACTTGTACCCAGAGGCAGACGTGCCGATTGTACAAATATCGCTGCCGCAGCATTACGACAGCGTGGCTTGCTACCAGTTAGGGGCGCAACTGGCGTGCTTACGTGACGAGCAAATATTGGTGATTGGCTCAGGCAGTATTACCCATAATTTACGAGCCATGCAGTGGCAATCTGACACGATTGACGAGGCCGCAAAAGACTTTAAGCAGTGGCTATTACAACAGCTTAAAACCGATATTCCAACAGCGTTAGACTGGCAGCAGTATCCCAATTATCATAACGTTCACCCAAGTGATGAACATCTATTGCCGTTATTTTTTGCTTTAGGGGCAGGTCAGCGAGTGTCTGTTATTCATGAGGGCATGGCGCATCACAGTTTGGGGATGGATATTTATCGCTTTGATTGAGTATAGGTGTGCTACAGATCGTTTATCGCAATTAATTGGTTCAAAAAACTGGGTTTTCTAGTGACAACTAAAGTAACGGTGATAGATGTTGTCTGTTTTTTTATTGGTATGATATTCATTCAAATCATGTTCAGTGCGCTATACAGGTATTGAGTGGTTGCTATATCCACTAATATTCAGCTTGAACTCTGTATTATAATCACTCCACTATCAAAGTATTTCAGCGTTTCGCTTGAAGTATCACGTACACATCGACACTCGCCTGCCTTGTACTATTTTTAAATTGAACCGACTATATATACAGCGCTATAGTCAAAGTATTTGAAAATCGCTACCGTGCTACTGGGTTGAGTTTTTCGCAGCATTTGTAAATACAGTACGCAAGTAAAGTTTGTACCAGTAGCATGATAATACAGTCGTATTGGTTTTACTTTTTATTGACCATATAAAGTATATCCATCACTACATTAGCAGCTCACGTTTACCACTTTTGCCCATTGAACTGACCAGCCCTGCTTCTTCCATAGAGTCGACGATGCGCGCTGCACGGTTATAGCCGATGCTAAATTTGCGCTGAATACTAGAAGCCGATACTTTACGAGTTTCCATAATAAATGCCACGGCATCATTATAAAGGTCATCATCTTCACCCGATGTACTAGCAGAACTGCCACCACCAGGACTCGATAATTCAAAATTACCCGCCATATTATCAATATAGTCAGGAGCGCCACGTTCACGCCATGCATCGCATACACGGTTGACTTCTTCATCGCTGACATAGGCGCCATGTACCCGATCTGGTTCAATTTGGCCTGGGCCTAGAAATAGCATATCACCATTGCCCAGCATATCTTCTGCACCACCACTGTCCAAAATCGTCCGTGAGTCGACTTTTGAGTTCACACGCAGTGCGGCACGTACTGGAATATTGGCCTTAATCAAACCAGTAATAACATCCACTGATGGACGCTGGGTCGCTAGCATTAAGTGAATACCTGCTGCCCGAGATTTCTGTGCCAAGCGCGTGATTAGTTCTTCTGCTTGTTTACCAACCTGCATAATCATATCGGCAAACTCATCCGCGACAATCACAATCATCGGTAACGTTTTAAGCTTCGGTGCTTGGCTGATGCTAACGCTGTCATTTGGACGCCATAATGGATCAAGCATTGGATTACCTGATTGTTCAGCAGCCCGTACTTTTTTATTAAACTCATCCAGCTTACGAACCTTGAGCAAGCTCATTAATTGATAACGGCGCTCCATCTCTGCGACACACCAGGATAGTGCACTCGCTGCCTCTGTCATATCTGTTACAACAGGCGTTAGTAAGTGCGGAATATCATTATAGTTGGCAAGTTCTAGCTGCTTAGGGTCGATCAAGATAAGTCGCAGCTCACTAGGCTCATATTTGAGTAACATCGATAACAGCATTGAGTTGACCAATACTGACTTACCAGACCCTGTCGTACCTGCTACTAACATGTGCGGTGCACGCGCAAGGTCGGTAATGATAGGATTGCCACCAATGTCTTTACCCATGGCCATGCTGATTTGCGCTTTGGGGTCTTTAAATTTTTCGGTGTTGAGCAGCTCGATAAGACGCACCATTTCGCGCTGTTTGTTTGGCACCTCAATACCAATATAAGGTTTGCCTGGTATCACCTCAACCACACGTAAAGATGCCATCGATAGCGAGCGTGCTAAATCACGAGAGATACCGGTCACTTTACTGGCTTTAACGCCTGCTGCAAGTTCGACCTCAAAACGAGTAACGACTGGCCCCGGAATCGCATTAACCACCGCCGCTTTCACATTAAACTCTTGCAG
This sequence comes from Psychrobacter sp. AOP7-B1-24, assembly GCF_052376215.1. Taxonomy (NCBI): domain Bacteria; kingdom Pseudomonadati; phylum Pseudomonadota; class Gammaproteobacteria; order Moraxellales; family Moraxellaceae; genus Psychrobacter; species Psychrobacter sp. AOP7-B1-24. The sequence continues at coordinate 5,752 of NZ_JBQSVL010000022.1, read as the reverse complement.
CTTAATCTCCAGTAATTCTGACAGCTGAATCAGCTCTTCTTCGGTGTAACTTGGCTGACGGTTTGGGTCTGGGTTGTCTAAAATCGACATTTCAGGAATCGGCGTTAAACTGCTGCGATAAGCGGCGGTTTGCATTGAGCGTGATTTGGTACTAAACGCGGCATCGTCGCTAATGTGCGGCATCACAGGCGCGGTATCATTATCGGCAGTGGTGTCATTGTCTGGCATCATGTCGGTAATGTGATTGCCGGAATCGCCCTCGGGCACTGCAAAACCAAAGCTGGCTTTAGGCGCGGCTGGTGCAACAGTGGCTTCAGGCGCGGCGGCTGGTGGCAGGGTTGGATTGGCAGGCGGCGTGTTGGTTGGCGTCATATCGACCGCAGCAGACACCGGCTCGCTGACTGCTCGTACTGGTTCAGTGATAGGCTTTTCAATCACAGTCGACGCTATAACGTTACTAGATACTTCCACTTGATCATTAGATAATTTATCAAAAGATGGCGGTGTTATACTGGTAGCTGCAGTAGCGTTATTAATCGGAGTCTCACTGGACAAGTCTCGCTCAGATTCTACAGATGCCTCTCGTACTGGCTGTTTAGCCATATTATCTGATTGCAGCGCTGTCATAGATTTATCAACGATAGGTGTTACAGCCCCTGCATGCTCTGCTAGCCAAGCATCTGCCAATGTATCAATACTCTCTGTTGTTGATTCTGACGCCTCAATTGGCGACTGAATCGGTTTTGTCTCTGAACTAATCGTTGGTTGAGCGTCAGATATTTCTGTGGTTGACATCGTTGTAGAGACTGAATCTGCCATATTTAGCGACTCAGTGTTACTATTATTAGGTACCGATATAGTAGAAGCCGAATCATTCACAATATCAGCGTGATAAGTCATTTGCTCACTGGCCAACAAGTCATCCACGGTATTGGCATCATTCCAAGCAAAGCTAGGTTCAACTTTACGAACCGAAGTCGCTGCTGCATTTGACATCGACGATACATTCGCATGGTGAGCTGTATTATCTACAGTGCTGCTAGGTATCGATTCTGCCGTCTGAAAATGTTCGCTATTGTCATTACTAGAAGCGCTAGACATCGCTGTTTGTGTTGCCGCTACCACAGAGGCTTTCACGCTATCCGCAAGCCCTGATGTCGCTAAGAAGTCTGATAAAACATTACCAAACCGACCTTTATTATCCAATGTTTGAGCGCTATCCGCAGACTGTAACTCAAGTGGCAACTGCTCGTATTCCGCCGTTTCTTTATTGGTCTTCTCTTTCTCTCTGCCTTCATTATTTTTCTCAGAGATCATATCTGCTTGAGATGTTGATCGAGTATCAGATGTGATATCTTTTTGTTTTACTCCTGAACCAAGCCATGACAACGTTGTAACCTTTTGATAAATCGTAAGCCAGTGAATATTAAAGGCAAAGGTAGCGGTAATAATAACGAAAGCAGTCAAGAAGATCACACTCCCCCACTGCGATAAAAGCTGAGCCAATCGCGACTGTAGCTCAAGTCCAATAATACCACCAGCCACACCCTCAAGCCTTGTCACTGTTGCATCTGTTACTTGCTGAACCAAGGCAACCAATTGCGCAAACAAGGCACTGGCACTTAATAACAAGAAGACATAAGCAATCAAACGCATCAACCAAAATGTTGGCTTATTGTCCCACCAGATAAGGACGGACTCATAAATCAAAAATGCTAACAGCCACCATGCACCAAAACCAAAAAAACTATAGAGCAAATCAGACAACCAAGCACCCGATGCGCCACCCACATTATTAATCGTGGTCATATCACTACTGATATGTGACCAGCTAGGGTCATTACCTGTATAGGTCATTAAAATGACAAACAGATAAACGGCCAGTATTAACCCAATAAGGGTAAATATTCCTTTTTTTAAATACTCAATAAGCGGTGCTGATATCACGTAAGATCTGCCTTGTTATTAAAGATGGTCGTCAATACATGACTAATCCTAATCATGCTGACATAAAGTGCTGATATAAAATGGTTAGCGAAGTATTGCAAAGATATTGATCGTCTTAAAAGCCATAAATAAAAGCTATCGTTAGCAACTGTTTTTGACTCATACCACGCTTGGCATAACTTCTTATAATAACAAATACATAGCCGTAGTGGCGACAGTCTTATCAAGAAAGAGTCCAAGAAAGTCAGTCAATATCGAATTTAAACAAAAAACCATATTTTAGACATACAGCTAACAGAATAATTGCTATAAATTTTGCAGAAACGCTATAAATTTGTAGAAACGCTATAAAATAGTCATGTTTCATCGCTATAATATTTCAAGGCAAACGTGCTTTGATTCTAATGATACCCATCTTTGTTTTAGCAAACTTGCACTTTTCGACCACTACCCTTATGTTACTATCGCACAACAATGATAAAAACGGTATTAGGGCATGTCTTCAATTTAATCGATAGTCACCCCAATGGACTAAAAACGGCTGAATTTGCCTAAACATCGTCAAATAGCTAGTCAATATCCCGATATTATCGGTGCTATTTTTCTTTTTTAACAACAATTTATCTCATTTTTATCACCATTTTTAAAATAAGAACATATCCTAATGACGAACTTTAGAATATTCTGATTATATTGATTCTTCACATTTTTAACTCTTATATTTAGCAAGGAACAACTCATGACAACTGACAACACCGCTACACGCCACGAAAAACTCATTATTTTAGGCTCAGGTCCTGCTGGTTATGCTGCTGCCGTTTATGCTGCGCGCGCCAACCTAAAACCAGTCATGGTCACTGGCATGGAAGTTGGTGGACAACTGACAACCACGACTGAAGTTGATAACTGGCCAGGCGATGCCCATGATTTGACAGGCCCTGCCCTTATGGAGCGCATGAAAGCACATGCTGAACGCTTTGGTACAGAATTGGTTTATGATCATATCAATACGGTGAATTTAAATGTACGCCCTTTTGAACTGACTGGTAATAACGGCAGCTATACTTGTGATGCCTTGATTATCTCGACTGGTGCATCGGCTCAGTATTTAGGACTAGAGTCAGAAACCAAGTTTAAAGGTTTGGGTGTTTCCGCTTGTGCCACTTGTGATGGTTTCTTTTATAAAAATCAAAAAGTCGCTGTCATTGGTGGTGGTAATACTGCTGTTGAAGAAGCCTTGTATTTGTCTAACATTGCAGCAGAGGTGACACTAGTGCATCGCCGTGACAGCTTGCGCTCAGAAAAAATCCTACAAGACAAACTGTTTGAAAAAGCCAAACATGGCAATGTTAAGATTGAATGGAACCACCACGTCAAAGAGGTCGTTGGTGATGATTCAGGCGTCAATGGTGTCATTATTGAATCTACTGAAGATGGTAGCACTAAACAGTTAGACGTATTTGGTATGTTCGTGGCGATTGGCCATAAGCCCAATACAGACTTATTCAAAGGTCAGCTAGACATGAAAGATGGCTATTTGGTCGTCCAAAGTGGCCTTGCAGGTAACGCCACTCAAACCAGTATTGAGGGTGTGTTTGCCGCAGGTGACGTCGCTGATCATGTCTACCGTCAAGCTATTACTTCTGCTGGTACCGGCTGTATGGCTGCGCTTGATGCTGAAAAATACTTGGATGCATTAGGAGAGACCATCGCACATGATCATACTTATGCATCAACATCAACTGCTGATAAAGAAGCCTAAATGGTTAATTTCTCTCAACTAAATAACAAAGATATCACGCCTGAGACATTAAAAAGTCTTGGGCGTTATGACTTTCCTGACCCTATTTCTATCGACCCTGAAGGAATAGGAATCATCGCTATAGGTGGGGATTTGGCACCAGAAACGTTGATTTCTGCTTATGCACAGGGGTTGTTTCCTTGGTTTAATGAAGATGAGCCTATCGCTTGGTGGTGCCCTGAGCCACGATGTGTGATTGTGCCCGCCGACTATACACCGAGTAAATCACTACGCAAACAGGCCAGTCGCGCACGTTGGCAACTGACACTCAATCAAGCATTTGATGACGTAATACATGCCTGTAGTTTGCCCCGTAATGACGGACTGCCTGAAGGCGAACATACTTGGATTCATGATGACATGATTCAAGCCTATACTGAGTTGCATGCTAAAGGGTTTGCACACAGTATCGAAGTTTGGGATGATAAAGGACAGCTAATTGGTGGACTTTATGGTTTAAAGATAGGTAACCTGTATTTTGGTGAGTCTATGTTTCATAATACGTCCAATGCCTCAAAGCTGGCATTTTGGGGCTTAATGCGCTTATGTGAGCAAAGCCATGTAGGGCTTGTCGACTGTCAATTACCGAACGAGCATCTGATGAGCTTAGGTGCTGTCACCTTACCGCGCACTGATTTTTTAATTCAGTTAGACAGTTTAATAGCTGGTCATTCAGTCAGATGGCAAAATGATTCGCATAAACCATTGGCAGTATCGTTACTAGAGAATACAGAACCTTGGCAGCTCAAGTTACGATGAGAGCATCATGGCTATTAATAAACTCTTACCTATAGACCTATGAGACTACTATGGCATCTGATAAATCATTCCTGTTAATTGGTGCACTCGCAAAAAAAGCCAATACTACTAAGGATACCGTTCGCCATTATGATCAGTTGGGTTTGCTAAAATCGCGTAAGCGTCAAGCAGGATCTCGATTTTATACCGAATTTCATCCAGAATGTGTAGAACGTATTAAACTAATCAAAAGCGCACAAACGGTAGGTTTCACTCTCAATGAAATTAAAGATGGCTTCAATGATTTCTATACTGGAAAAATGGGACTCGATGAGCAGTTAAATTTTCATCAAAACAAACTGGAGCAAGTCCAAAAACAACAAGAAAATACTAGCATCATGATTGAGCTATTGACCGGACATATCAAAGAGCTTCAATCTATGCTGGCAAACAGCGACTAAAGCTATCCTACCGAAACGGAGGAACAAACCTTCTAAAAGCAATAAAACCACCTAAAATCACATGCCACTAACGATAAACATGCTGCATGATTAAAGCATCAACTGCTGGTTGATACGATTGCTGATAATATCCTTTACGCTTATGAATCACAGCAAACCCTTGTTGTTCATATAAAGCTATCGCGGGCATATTATCTGCTCGTACTTCTAACAATAAGCTCTCTACCTGATCATTCATTAACACTGTATTTAAGTTGGCAAAAATTTGCGAGGCAATACCTTGCCGTTGGTTATTTGGATGAGTAGCAATACGTAGAATTTCTGCTTGCTCAAATATTACTTGGTACAAACAATAACCAACCGTTTCATCACTACCTATAGCACTTACGACCATCAAACTGATACTATCTTGTGTCAGTAAATCATTCAAAGTCTGTTCATTCCATGGCTCTTGCAATTGTACAATAGCTTCAATCATTGCAACTGCTTTAATAACTTCTGCGTGATCATCCGACTCAGATCCCAATATTTTTGTAGTAAACATCAGCTCTCTTTTTCTGTAAAAATTGTATTATCGTTGATTTACTCTATGAGAATCTTCTAGCAAGATTAATACTGTCACTCTTTGATAGTAGCACTCTTTGATAATTGATTAATTATATCAATAAAAAAAGCCACCCTCTAAGAGGATGGCTTTTCACTAACGGCTTAACCGACATCAGCATACACTGATGGGATCAATCATTAGTCAAGTACGTTAGCAACAACACCAGCACCTACAGTACGGCCGCCTTCACGAATAGCG